>JAFAMT010000493.1 GCA_019233085.1 Herbaspirillum sp. | reverse complement strand
AGTTCGAGGGCGCGGCGGGCATCCCCGGCCGAAAAAGATGCAGGCGTGGTTTTGTCATCGGTTACACTCATAACCGAAGTATAAACGAATTAGCAAAGCAAAAAACTTGCCAGATGTAAGGGAATGCTGCTGACCTGACCCGGTCGGACGCGGTGCAGCATGCTTGCAACAGGGGGCGTACTGGCAGTGGCGACGAGATCAGGTTGCGGCGCAAAAAAGCACGACGGTAAGGGATGCGCATGACGAAAGCTTCTGTTGCCATGCTGCCAGCCTGAATCCATAAGCCGGTGCGCACCAAACTGGGCCGGCGCCAGCGGGCCCTGCGCCTCTGCCCGAACGGACCGATGCGCTGCTCCATCTCCGCCATCCGGCATGTTTCTCGCTTCACGGCGGTCAATGCGATTGCCTGTGCTGATTCACGGCGAGTCCCAACATCGTTACAAGAATCACATCATCCACACATGTTTTCCGGACTGGAACTGACCCTCTTCCTGTTGGCCGCGGCGGTGCTCGGCGTGGTCGCTTTTCGCATGATGCAGCTGCCCCCCATGCTGGGCTACCTGGTGGTGGGCATCGTGATCGGGCCGCACGGCCTGGCCTTTGCCGAAGACAACGAGACCACCCATGCACTGGCCGAGTTCGGCGTGGTGTTCCTGATGTTCTCGATCGGCCTGGAATTCTCGCTCTCCAAACTCTCGGCGATGCGGCACATCGTCTTCGGCCTGGGGGTGGCCCAGGTGGGCGCCACCATCGCCATGACCATGGTCGGAGCCTGGGGCGCGGCCATGTTCCTGCCGCAATTCATCAATGTCACCTGGCAGGCTGCCTTTGCGCTGGGCGGCGCCTTGACCATGTCCTCCACGGCCATCGTCTCCAAGCTGCTCACCGAACGGCTGGAGCTGGAAACCGAACACGGCCGCCGCATCCTCGGCGTACTGCTGTTCCAGGACCTGGCCCTGGTGCCGCTGCTGATCGTGGTGCCAGCGCTGGCCAAGGATTCCGGCGACATCATGACCACCCTGGCCTGGGCCGTCGGCAAGGCGCTGGTGGTGCTGGCGCTGCTGCTGTTCTTTGGCCAGAAGCTCATGCGCGGCTGGTTCCGCATCGTCGTCAAGCGGCGTTCGCAAGAGCTGTTCATGCTGAACCTGCTGCTCATCACCCTGGGGGCGGCCTGGATTACCGAGAAGGCCGGCCTGTCGCTGGCGCTGGGCGCTTTCATCGCCGGCATGCTCATCTCCGAGACCGAGTTCAAGCACCAGGTGGAGGAAGACATCAAGTCCTTCCGCGATGTGCTGCTGGGCCTGTTCTTCATCACCATCGGCATGCTGCTCAACGTGCGCACGCTGGTGGATCACTGGTTCCTGGTACTGGCGCTGCTGACCGGCCCAGTGCTGCTCAAGTTCGGCCTGATCGCGGCGCTGGCGCGGCTGTTCGGCTCGACCCCGGGCGTGGCGCTGCGCGTGGGCCTGGCGCTGGCGCAGGCAGGCGAATTCGGTTTCGTGCTGTTGAGCCAGGCCGGCGGCCTCAAGCTGGTCGATCCCATGCTCATCCAGGTGATCCTGGCGGCCATGGTGCTGTCCATGCTGGCCACGCCCTTCATCCTGGCCAAGTCCGACGCCATCGTCATGAAGCTCTCAGCCAATGAGTGGATGCTGCAATCGCTGGCCCTGACCCAGTTGGCCACGCGCACCATGGGGGTGCAGAAGCATGTGATCATCGCCGGCTTCGGCCGCAGCGGCCAAAGCCTGGCGCGGCTGCTGGAAGAAGAGGGCATCGCCTACCATGCGCTGGAGATGGACCCGGAACTGGTACAGGATGCCCGCAACGGCGGCGCCAATGTCTCCTATGGCGACGCCGCCCGGCGCGAAAGCCTGGTGGCCGCCGGCATCCACCGTGCCGCCGCCCTGGTGGTGACCTATGCCAGCACGCCCTCGGCGTTGAAGGTCTTGCATCATGCCGCCGAGCTGGCACCGGAGCTGCCGGTGATCGTGCGTAGCCACGATGATGCCGACATGGAAAAACTGCTCAATGCCGGTGCCACCGAAGTCGTGCCGGAGGCACTCGAAGGCAGCCTGATGCTGGCCTCGCACGCCCTGGTGATGCTGGGCGTGCCGCTGCGCCGCGTGGTGCACCGGGTGCAGGATGCACGCGACGAACGCTATGCCTCGCTGCGCGGCTACTTCCACGGCATGTCCGACGCCGAGGCCGATGGCGTGGGCATGAATGTGCGCCTGCAGTCGGTCTCGCTCATCGATGGTGCCAGCGCGGTCGGCCGCACGCTGGCCGAGCTGGACTTGCCGGCCCAATGCGGCGCCGAGGTGGCCATGCTGCGGCGCGGCAAGCAGCGCATCGAAGCAGCCCCGGAGACGGTGCTCCTGGCCGGCGACATCGTGGTCCTGCGCGGCAGCTCGGAGAGCATCCTGCGGGCCGAAAAGCGCCTGCTCAGCAAATAAATCGATCACTGCACAAAAATAATTGTTCTCCCGCCCGGGCTCGCCCCTGTTCCCTTGGTACGGGAAATGCTAGTGTTTCCCTGCGGCAGGGAGGCGGCAAATCCGCGCCTCCCGCCATGCACATGCGCGCCACCGGCTTACACAATGAGCCAGTGGCAGAGAAGACAAAAATGCAAGTCCAGGAGGAACATGTTCAGCACACTCACGATCAGGGCACGCCTGATCTTCGTCATCGGTTTTCTGGCCCTGCTGCTGGTGGCATCAGGCATATTGGGCGTGGTCAGCCTGCGCTCGACCAACGCGCAGATGCGCTCGCTCTACGAGGATCGGCTGGTCGCCTTCTCCGAGCTGGAACGCATATCCTCGGCGCTGGATGCGGCGCGCAACAGTATCTCCACCTCGCTGGTGGGAGATTCCGGCGAGATCGACGCCAGCATGGACAAGCTGGAAAAGTCGCTCAAGGACAATGACGCCGTCATCAAGCAATACCAGGCCACCGCACTCACCGACGAGGAAGCGGCGCTGCTGCAGAAGATGATTGCGCAGCGTCAGAAATTCATCGCCGAGGGGATCAAGCCCGCCGTGGAGGCCCTGCGCAATCGCGACCTGCAGAGTGCCATCGAGGTGTATGGCGACGCCATGCTCAAGCGCTACATCGAGACCCACGCCACGCTGGCGCAACTGATGGACCTGCAGCGCAATGTCGGTCGCGAGCTCTACGAGCAGGCCCAGCGGCGCTACCAGCTTTTGCTGGTGGTGATGAGTGCGGCCATGGCCGCCGGCCTGGCGGTGGCCTTGTGGATGGGTGCCCTGCTGGTGAAGGCCATCTCGCGCCCGCTGCAGCGCGCTGTCACGCTGGCACAGGCGGTGGCCGCGGGCGACCTGACGCAACAGATCGTGGTGCATAGCCAGGACGAGACCGGACAGCTGATGCAGGCGCTCAAGCAGATGAACGAGAACCTGCAGGACATCGTCGGCCAGGTGCGAGCCAGTACCGATACCATCGGCACGGCCTCCAGCGAGATCGCCCATGGCAACCTGGATCTCTCCTCCCGTACCGAACAGCAGGCCGGCGCGCTCGAAGAGACCGCCTCGACCATGGAGCAACTGACCTCCACGGTGCGCCACAATGCCGAGAATGCCCAGGAGGCCAAGCAACTGGCGCTGTCGGCCTCTGAGGTTGCGGTGCGCGGCGGCGAGGTGGTGCGCCAGGTGGTCGATACCATGAGTGCCATCAACCAGTCTTCCAGCAAGATCGTCGACATCATCAGCGTGATCGACGGCATCGCCTTCCAGACCAACATCCTGGCGCTCAACGCGGCAGTGGAAGCCGCGCGTGCCGGCGAGCAGGGACGCGGCTTTGCGGTGGTGGCTTCCGAGGTGCGCTCGCTGGCGCAGCGCTCGGCCGCGGCGGCAAAGGAGATCAAGGTCCTCATCGACGATTCGGTGGCGCGGGTGGGCAGCGGCAGCGCCCTGGTGGCGCAGGCGGGACAGACCATCGACGAGGTGGTCAGGAGTGTTCAGCGGGTCAGCGAGGTGGTCAGCGACATCAGCGCGGCCGGCCGCGACCAGAGCCTGGGCATCGAGGAGGTCAACCGCGCCATTACGCAGATGGATGAGAGCACGCAACAGAATGCCGCCCTGGTGGAACAGGCTGCTGCGGCCGCGCAATCCCTGCAGGAACAGGCCGCGCAGTTGAGTGGCGCGGTCAGCGTGTTCCGGTTGGGCGGGGTGGGTGGTGCGGGTGGGCCAGCCTTGATCGCCTGATCGCAGCATCGCAGCATCGCAGGCTGTCGGCGTCGCCGCGCCGGTCAGCAAATGGCAGCAATTTTGCGCCGCTTTGCGGGACACTCCCTATCGTAGCAACGACAAGAACGATAGGGAGAACCCGTGAAAAAGATGAGTATCAGATTGCGCCTTATCCTGGCGATCAGTTTCCTGGCCGTGATGCTGGTGGCCTCAAGCGTACTGGGGCTGTTGGCCCTGCGGTCAAGCAACGACCGCATGCGCTCGCTCTACGAAGACCGCCTGGTGGCGCTGTCCCTGCTGGAGCGCATCGAAGCGGCAATGGAGGCTACCAGCAACGGTGTCTACGGCATCATCACGCTTGATTCCAGCGAGGGCTGGAATCCCGCCGAGATCGACCGACGCCTGGATGACCTGGAAAAGAAACTCCAGGCCAGCGAACCGGATATCCAGGCCTACCAGGCCACCTACCTCACCGAGCAGGAAGCGGGCCTGTTGCGGCAGTTCCTCAAGCAGCGCACCAGCCTCATCGAGGACGGTTTCAAGCCGGCCCTGCTGGCCTTGCGCAAGCGCACCTTCCAGGCTGCCGACGATATCTTCAGCGGCACCGCACGCAAGCGCTACGACGAAGTCCATCACACGATGCTGGAGTTGAAGCAATTGCAGATCGACGTGGGTCGCGAACTCTACGAGACCGAGCAGGGACGTTATCGCCTGTTGATGCTGGTCATGGGCGCAGCCATGCTGACCGGCCTGGCAGTGGCCTGCCTGGAAGCGTTGCTGCTGGTGCGGGCCATCTCCCGGCCGCTGGGCCAGGCGGTGTCCCTGGCCAGGGTCGTGGCGTCGGGGGACCTGAGCCGGGAGATCAAGGTACACAGCCAGGATGAAACCGGACAGCTGATGCAGGCGCTCAAGGACATGACGGCCAATCTGCATCACATCGTGGCTGCGGTGCGCACCAGCACCGATACCATTGGTGTCGCCTCCAGGGAAATCAGCGCCGGCAACCTGGACCTGTCGGCGCGCACCGAGCAACAGGCCGGATCGCTGGAAGAGACCGCCTCGGCCATGGCGCAGCTGACCTCCACCGTCAAGGCAAACGCCGACAATGCCAGCCAGGCCAACACGCTGGCCGCCTCGGCGTCCGAAGTGGCAGTGCGGGGTGGGGAGGTGGTGCGACAGGTGGTCGATACGATGAATTCGATCAACCAGTCGTCGACCCGTATCGTGGACATCATCGGCGTGATCGATGGCATCGCCTTCCAGACCAACATCCTGGCCCTCAACGCGGCGGTGGAAGCCGCCCGGGCCGGCGAACAGGGGCGCGGCTTCGCCGTGGTGGCGTCCGAAGTGCGCTCGCTGGCGCAACGGGCAGCCGCAGCCGCGCGCGAGATCAAGGACCTGATCGACGATTCGGTGGAAAAGGTCGGCAAGGGAACCGCCCTGGTCGGGCAGGCCGGACAGACCATGGATGAAGTGGTCGCCAGCGTGCGCCAGGTCACCGACATGGTCGGCGAAATCAGTAGTGCCAGTCAGGAGCAGAGCACCGGCATCCAGGAGATCGACCGCGCCATCGTGCTGATGGATCAGGCCACGCAGCAGAATGCGGCGCTGGTCGAACAGGCCGCCGCTTCGGCGCAAGCCTTGCTGGAGCAGTCACGTTCCCTGGAACGGGCGGTCAGCGTATTCCAGCTGGGCAGCAGCGCCGCCACCGCAGCGGCGACGGTGCCGGCAGCAGTCGTTCAGGCGTCCAGCGTAATGTCTTCGGACGCCGCCGAGCGGGTACCGGCCAGGGGCGGGTTGCTCTTGCCGTGATAGGCGAACACCGCCGAGCACTTGACCTGGTCGCTGTCATTGCGACCGGCGGCGTGGAACAGTCCGCTATGGAACAGCACCACGTCGCCCGGTTCCAGCGAGAGGGCGATGCCCTGGGCGAAGAGGGCCTGGTTGGCCGGCACTTCCGGGCGCAGGAAGTCCAGCTCGTCCATCTGCTCAGGTTGCAGTTGCAGCTTGTGGGAGCCGGGGATGAATTTGAGCGCGCCGTTCTCGGGCGTTTCCGCACCCAGTGCCAACCAGACCGAGACCAGTTCGTTGCGCGGGAACGACCAGTAGCGGATGTCGCGATGCCAGCCGGTAGCCGTGCCGAAAGCCGGGTGCTTGGTCATGACGCAGTTGTGGTGCGCCAGCGTGATGCAGACCGGTTCTTCGAAGAGCTGATGCAGCATGGCCACCAGTTGCGCATCGGCGGCCCATTCGCGATAGACCGGGTCGCGTTGCCAGGCCGCGCGCAGGCGCCGTGCGGTGCGTCCGCCTTCGGCTTCCAGCGAGACCGGAGCGCCTTCATAGCCGACCTCGGCTTCGTATTCGAGGGGTTCGACGGCGCGTTGCAGATGATCCTGGGTGACCGCCAGCATGCGCTCACGCAGCGTGGCGGGCACCATGCCCTTGATCAGCAGGTAGCCCTGCTCGCGAAAGAAAGTGACCTGGGCGGGGGACAGCGGGTTTGACATGATGGACTTCCTGGGTTGCACGAGGAGCGCATGGATTGCGCCAAGTGCATGACTGTATGCCTCGGCCGGCGGCGCGCAAGATACAGATGGGCTTCTTTTCTGTATCGTTTGCGCGCGCGCAAGGGCAGGCCGTTTTTTGCTACTTTTTCTTCTTCAGCAAGGGGGCCAGGTACTTGCCGGTGACGCTGGCCGGGTTCTTCGCCACGTCCTCGGGCGTGCCGGCCGCGACGATCCGTCCGCCGCCGGCGCCCCCTTCCGGCCCCAGGTCGATGATCCAGTCGGCCGTCTTGATGACGTCCAGGTTGTGCTCGATGATGGTCACCGTATTGCCCTGGTCGCGCAGGCGGTGGATCACCTTGAGTAGCAGGTCGATGTCATGGAAGTGCAGGCCGGTGGTCGGTTCATCCAGGATGTAGAGCGTGCGCCCGGTATCGCGCTTGGACAGTTCCAGCGACAACTTCACGCGTTGCGCCTCGCCACCCGAGAGGGTGGTGGCGCTCTGGCCCAGTTTGATGTAACCCAGGCCCACGTCCAGCAGCGTCTGCAGCTTGCGTGCGATCAGCGGTACCGGCTTGAAGAACTCGTGCGCATCCTCTACCGTCATGTCGAGGATCTCGGTGATGTTCTTGCCCTTGTATTGCACTTCCAGGGTTTCGCGGTTGTAGCGCTTGCCGTGGCAGACGTCGCAAGGCACGTACACGTCCGGCAGGAAGTGCATCTCCACCTTGATCACGCCATCGCCCTGGCAGGCTTCGCAGCGCCCGCCCTTGACGTTGAAGGAGAAGCGCCCGGCGCTGTAGCCGCGTTCCTTGGCCATCGGTACCGTGGCGAACAGGTCGCGGATCGGCGTGAACAGGCCCGTATAGGTGGCCGGGTTGGAGCGCGGGGTGCGGCCGATGGGAGCCTGGTCCACCGCGATCACCTTGTCGAAATGCTCCAGGCCGCCGATGGCTTCGTGCTCGGCAGGCTCGGTCTGCGAGCCATACAGGTGGCGCGCCGCCGACAGGTAGAGCGTGTCATTGACCAGGGTCGACTTGCCCGAACCGGAGACCCCGGTCACGCAGGTCAGCAGGCCCACCGGCAGCTCCAGGTCGACGTTCTTGAGATTGTTGCCGGAGGCGCCGGTGATGGTCAGCATGCGCGACTCGTCGCAGGGCGTGCGCTTCTTGGGTACCGCGATTTCCAGTGAGCCGTTGAGGTACTTGGCGGTCAGCGACTTCTTGTTCTTCAGGATCTCCGGCAGGGAGCCATGGGCGATCACGTCACCGCCATGTACACCCGCGCCGATGCCCATGTCGACGATGTAGTCGGCGGTGCGGATGGCGTCTTCATCGTGTTCCACCACCAGCACGGTGTTGCCGATGTCGCGCAGGTGACGCAGGGTATCGATCAAGCGGTCATTGTCGCGCTGGTGCAGGCCGATGGAGGGTTCGTCCAGCACGTACATCACGCCGGTCAGGCCAGAGCCGATCTGCGAGGCCAGGCGGATGCGCTGGGCTTCGCCGCCGGAGAGGGTGTCGGCGCTGCGTTCCAGCGACAGGTAATCCAGCCCGACGTTGTTGAGGAAGGTCAGGCGCGAGACGATTTCCTTGATGATGCGGTCGGCGATTTCCTTCTTGGCGCCGGTCAGCTTCAGGGTCTCGAAGAAGGACAGGGTCTCGCGCAGGGGTGTGGCGGCCACTTCATAGATGGCGCGCTGCTGCTTGCCGCTGCCCACCTTCACGTAGCGTGCTTCCACCCGCAGGCGCGCGCCGTGGCAGGAGGGGCATTGCTTCTCGTTGATGAACTTGGCCAGTTCTTCCTTGACCGCCATCGAATCGGTCTCGCGGTAGCGACGCTGCAGGTTGTTGACCACGCCTTCGAAGGTGTGCTCCTTGACCACGGTGCGACCACGTTCGTTGACGTAGGCGAAGGGGATGGTCTGGCGACCGGAGCCGTACAGCACGGCCTGCTGGGCCTTGTCGTCGAGCTGTTCGAAGGGAACGTCGAGGTCGAAGTCGTAGAAGGCCGCGATGCTGGTGAGCATCTGGAAATAGAACTGGTTGCGGCGATCCCAGCCCTTGATCGCGCCCGAGGCCAGCGACAGGTTGGGGAAGGCGACGATGCGCTTGGGATCGAAGAACTCGATATGGCCCAGGCCATCGCATTCCGGGCAGGCGCCCATCGGGTTGTTGAAGGAGAACAGGCGCGGCTCCAGTTCCTGCAGCGAATAGCCGCAGATGGGGCAGGCGAACTTGTTGGAATACAGGTGTTCCTTGCCGCCATCCATTTCGAGCGCGATGGCACGGCCGTCGGCCAGGCGCAGCGCGGTCTCGAAGCTCTCGGCCAGGCGTTGCTTGATCTCGGCCTTGACCTTGACGCGGTCGATGACGACATCGATGGTGTGCTTCTCGGTCTTCTTCAGCTTGGGCAGTTCATCGACCTCGTAGACCTTGGCCGCACCTGTGCCGCTCTGGACCCGGAAGCGCACGAAGCCCTGGGCCTGCATTTCCTCGAACAGGTCGGCATGCTCGCCCTTGCGGTTGGCCACCACCGGCGCCATGATCATGAGCTTGGTATCTTCCGGCAGGGCCAGCACGGCATCGACCATCTGCGAGACCGATTGGGCCTCCAGCGGATGTTCGGGGTGGTCGGGGCAGTAGGGCGTGCCGACGCGGGCGTACAGCAGGCGCAGGTAGTCGTGGATCTCGGTGACGGTGCCTACTGTCGAGCGCGGGTTGTGCGAAGTCGCCTTCTGCTCGATGGAGATGGCCGGCGACAGACCCTCGATCAGGTCGACATCGGGTTTTTCCATCAACTGCAGGAACTGGCGTGCATAGGCCGACAGCGACTCGACATAGCGGCGCTGACCCTCCGCATACAAGGTATCGAAGGCCAGCGATGACTTGCCCGAACCGGACAGGCCAGTGATGACGATGAGCTTGTTGCGGGGGAGGTCTAGGTTGATATTCTTGAGGTTGTGCGTGCGCGCGCCGCGAATGCGAATTTCTTCCATGGATGCCTTCAGCTAGGGTTTCCTGCCGCCGCGTGGAATGACGCCGTGCGCGGAGCAGCGGTGGGACAACATGTAACTATAACAGGACTGCGCATGGCCGGCAGGCAGGCTTGCCACGGCAGGAAACCCATGTGGGCGCACTTGCCGGAAATGAAAGCACAGCCGTGAAAAAGCCGGCACGAGGCCGGCTTGGAAGGAGCGATCCGAGCTTGCTGTTGGGCTACACCCTGGCCCTCAGCTGACGCGCTGGTAGACCTTGAGCAACTGCCCGGTATCGCCTTCGCGGCGACCTTCCCAGAACAGGCGCCAGTGGCCATGCGGATGCGGCGTCACGCCCGGGGTCTGCAGGATCACCCAGTTGCACTGGGTATGCGGCATGCCATCGATGGGCTGGTGCAGGATGCCGGTGTAGTAATACAGCATCGGTGCCTCGGATTCGCCCAGGTTCACGCTGGCCATGCAATCGTCGGATTGCCAGACCGGCGCGATCTGCGTCTTCAGGTCGGTGTAGACATATTCATAACTCTTGCCATAGTCCGCCCAGGGCAGCAGCAGCGTATAGGCCAGGCCCCACATCAACGTGATGCCGCCGAACCAGCTGAAGACGCCGCGCCACTGGTCCGACAGGCGCAGCTTGTTGAGGCTCCAGATCCACAGGATGCTCATGGCCGCAGCCGCCAGCAGTGCCAATGGCTGGAAGGGCGTGACGAAGTCCAGCGGCAGCCACTTGCCCATGAAACCGATCCAGTGGTGGTAGCTGGCCGGCAGCGTGGAGACCACGTAGGTCGCCCAGATACCCACCGAGATCAGGCCGAAGGCGATGCGCGAGAACCAGTCCCAGGCCACATGGGCCCAGCGCGGCAGGCGCGGGATGGCTTGCATGGCCAGCAGGGCCAGCGGCAGCAGCACCGGCAGCAGGTAGAGCTGGCGCGCCGTGGCCGAGCTCTGCAGCACGGCCAGGCTGATACCGGCGAAGGCCAGCGGCAGTGCTACCGCCGGCTGGCCGATACGGCGCCAGTCGCCCAGCGCCAGTGCCAGCAGGGCCAGCACCGAGCCGGGCAGGGCGAAGCCGAACAGGGCGCGCAGGATGACGGCCTGGTCATTGTCCGATCCCAGCTTGTTGACCGAGAAGCCGAAGAAGCGGCCGACGTTGTTGTCCCAGAACCATTCCATGAACAGCGGCACCGAATGCTGCGCCAGCAGGGCCGGCCACACCACGAAGAAGGGCAGCGAGACCAGCACGGCGACGC
>JAFAMT010000441.1 GCA_019233085.1 Herbaspirillum sp. | reverse complement strand
GGCCAGGTGCTGGTGTCGGAGCCGGAACGCGAGGCCTTCCGCAAGCTGCAGGCGCTGGGCCTGACCGACTCCTACCGTCTCTTCGAACAGCCGGAAAAGATGTACAGCTGGTGGGATTATCGCCAGATGGGCTTCCGCCTCAATCGCGGCCTGCGCATCGACCACATCCTGCTCTCCGAGGAACTGGTGCCGCGCTGTACCGCCTGCGTCATCGACAAGGTGCCGCGCAAGTGGGAGCAACCCTCCGATCACGCCCCTGTGATCGCGACCCTGGCGGACTGATCTGGCCGCCCTGCAGCCAGCAGGCTGTCAGGCGATCCGCCAGTCAGGCAATCAGGCAATCATGCAGCGCCACCCTCGGGTGGCGCTTTGTCTTTCTTGTTGCGCATGTTCTTCTCGAACTGCACGTCGAACTTGCTGATTCGCTTGGCCTTCTGCGGTCCCTGGGCATTGACGAAGGTGACGAATTCATCCAGTTCCAGCGGCTCGTTGAGTTTTTCCATCGGCTGGCCGGCCACGCGACGGGTCAGCACGAAGCGCTCATCGGAGGTGCGCAGCATGGAGTATTCGCGCGTCTCGGTGCGGGTGTTCAGGCGCTCGATGGCGCTGGCGGCACGGGTCGATCTCATGATTGCCCCTCCTGCAGCTTGAGCTGCCAATATCCCATGTCGATCCAGCGTCCCATCTTGTAGCCGACCTCGTTGAAGACGCCGCACTTCACGAAGCCCAGGCTCTCGTGCAGCGCCACGCTGGCGGCATTGGGCTGGGCGATGCCGCCGATGACCAGGTGCACGCCCAGGGGCTTCAACTGCTCGAACAGCTGCACATAGAGCTGCTTGCCGATGCCGCGCCCACCGGCGTCATGGCGCAGGTAGACCGAACTCTCCACCGATTGCCGGTAGGCTGCGCGCGGCTTCCATTGGCTGGCGTAGGCATAGCCCAGTACCTGGCCCTGCTCTTCGTACACCAGCCAGGGGAACCTGGCCTGGACCTCGGCAATGCGCGTGGCCATGGTCGCGGCCGTGACCGGTTCGGTCTCGAAGCTGATGGCGGTGGTTTCCACGTAGTGGTTGTAGATGCCGCAGATGGCGGCGGCGTCAGCAGCGGTTGCCGGGCGGATGGGGTGGAGCATGGCCGGTATCGGGATAGCGCAACGAAGTCGCCAGTGTAACCAAATTGCGCCCACTGCGGCGGCTGGCGCGGCGAGGCCGGCCGCCGCACCAGGTTCAATCGCGCAATACCGCGCGCACCTGCTCCAGTGCCGCCGGGTCCTCGATGGTGGGCAGGTCGCCCACATCGCGGCCTTCGCAGATGGACTGGATGGCCCGTCGCAACAGCTTGCCCGAGCGCGTCTTGGGCAAGGCACCGAGGAAGAACACCCGCGCCGGGCGACCGACGGCGCCGATCTGCTTGTCGACCACGCCCATGATTTCAGCCTCCAGGGCGCGTCGCTGCTCCGGGGTGGCAATGGCATCGGCCTGCTTGGGAATGGCGAAGGCAATGGCGACCTGGCCCTTGAGCTTGTCTTCCACCCCGACCACGGCCACCTCCGAGACATTGGGATGGCTGGAGATGCTCTCCTCGATCTCGCGCGTGCCCAGGCGGTGGCCGGCGACATTGATGACGTCGTCGGTGCGGCCGAGGATGAAGTAATAGCCGTCGGCATCGCGGATGCCCCAGTCAAAGGTCGAGTACACCTGGCGCGGCAGGCTGCGCCAGTAGGTGTTGACGAATCGCTGGTCGTCGCCGTAGACGGTCTGCATGCAGCCCGGCGGCAATGGTCCTTCGATGGCCACCACGCCCTTCTCGTTGGCGCCGCAGGGCTCGCCGGTGGCTTCATCGAGGATGGCCAGGCGATAGCCCGGCATGGGTACGCCGGGGCTGCCCAGGCGGGTGGGCTTGTCGTCTATGCCCTTGGCGATCGAGATGATGGGCCAGCCCGATTCGGTCTGCCAGTAGTTGTCGATCACCGGTACCTTCAGCGCACCCGAGATCCAGCTGGAGGTGGTCTCGTCCAGCGGCTCGCCGGCCAGGTAGAGGGCTTTGAGCGAGGAAGTGTCGTGGCGTTCCATGCATTCGGGCGGCTGCTTCTTGAGCACACGGATGGCGGTGGGGGCGGAGAACATGCGGGTGACCTTGTATTTCTCGACGATGCTCCACCAGATGCCGGCGTCGGGCCGGATCGGCAGGCCTTCGTAGAGCACCGTGGCCATGCCCGCGATCAGCGGGCCATAGACGATGTAGGAGTGGCCCACCACCCAGCCGATGTCGGAGGTGCAGAAGTAGGTCTCGCCGGGCTTGCCGCAGAAGATGTGCTGCATCGACGAGGCCAGCGCCACCGCGTAGCCGCCCACGTCGCGCTGCACGCCCTTGGGCTTGCCGGTGGTGCCGGAGGTGTAGAGGACATAGCTGGTCTCGTTGGATTCCAGCCAGGTCACCGGCACCTGCTGGCCCAGGAACTGTTGGCGCAGCGGTGCGTAGTCGACGTCGCGCGTGGCGGTGCGCGCCATCGGCGCCAGGCCGCGGTCCACCAGCAGCACCCGTTGCGGCTTGTGCCCGGCGAGATCAATGGCATCGTCCAGCAAGCCCTTGTAGGGAATCACCTTGCCGCCACGCGAGCCGGCATCGGCCGAGACGATCAGGCGCGGCTGCGCATCATCGATGCGCGAGGCCAGGCTGTTGGAAGCAAAGCCACCGAACACCACCGAGTGCACCGCGCCGATACGCGCGCAGGCCAGCATGGCGAAGACCGCCTCGGCCACCATGGGCATGTAGATCAGCACACGGTCGCCGCGAGCGACACCCAGCGACTGCATGGTGGCCGCCATGGCCATGACTTCCTGCTGCAACTGCGCAAAGCTGTAGACGCGCTCGCTGTTGGTCTCGGTGGAAATGGCGATCAGCGCGGCCTGGTCGCCCCGCTCGGCCAGATGCCGATCGACCGCGTTGTAGCACAGGTTGGTCTGGCCGCCGATGAACCAGCGCGCGAATGGTGCGCACGAATAATCCAGGGTCTGGGTGAATGGCGTCTCCCAGTGGATGCGCCGCGCCTCTTCCGCCCAGAAGGCTTCGGGCTGGTCAATGGACTGGCGATAGAATTGCTCGTATTGCATGACGTCTCCTCATGTCTCTCGCATTGAAATTCTTGTTTCGCCCGCCTGCTGCGTGGCTTGCGGCGCGACGGTCGCGGGGCTCTTATGCGTGGCGCTCATGCGTGGCGCTGGTGCGTGGCCCTGATGCGACGATGAAACCAGTCTTGCACCTGAAACTTACGGTCTGCTGAATCCGTGGCGGTGCAGCCGGCGCTGCGCGCACCATGATTGATGCACATCAATGCGGCAAGGCAGCGGGAGAAAGAGAGACGGACAGCGAACGCCATCCGGAGGGAAAACGACATCGCGTCGAAGGCCATCAGGCCAGCGACGCGCACCCCATCAGCGGGACCGGCAATCGTTGGCGAGCTGCTGCCCGATCTTGGAATTGAGCAGCATCGACTTCGACGGGATCTGGATCCATACCAGCCCCTCGCCCTTGTTCTCCAGGCGCACTGCACCGGTCGATGTGCTGACCGGATTCATCATGTAGCTGTTGCCCTTCCACACCAGCGTGACGCCATCGGTGACGCGACCATCCATGCGCAGTTGCACCTTGTTGCCCATCTCGCAACTGAAGTCACCCGTCTTCAACTGGGTGGCCCAGGTCGGCTGGGTGGCTGCCGGCGATTGCAGCAGCTGCGGCAACACCGGCTTGGTATCGCTGACCGGCACCGGGTCATTGGAGGCGCAGGAAGCCAGTAGCAAGGCGGCCGCGCCGGCCAGGCAGGCAGTGAGGAAGATGGGATGGCGGGAGGTGACAGGAACAGTCATCGGGTGATCCATGGAGAGTCCAGACGGTGGGGAAAAAGGTCCGACCGCATCTTAACAAGTAATTGCAATCGGCTCGACCCCATGTACCGCTTGTTACAAATCCGCGGATCGCGGCCGCCCGGGCGGGCCGCCGCGACTCTCCTGCCACTGCTCCCCTCGCCCGCTGCTTACTTGCGCTTGGCGATCGGCACGAACTGCAGGTCTTCCGGGCCCACGTAATTGGCCGAGGGACGGATGATCTTGTTGTCGATGCGCTGCTCGATGATGTGCGCGGCCCAGCCCGAGGTACGGGCGATGACGAACAGCGGCGTGAACATCGCCGTCGGCACGCCCATCATGTGGTAGGACACGGCCGAGAACCAGTCCAGGTTGGGGAACATCTTCTTGATTTCCCACATGACCGATTCCAGGCGTTCGGCGATGTCGAACATCTTGGTCGAACCGGCTTCCTTGGAGAGCTTGCGCGCCACTTCCTTGATGACCTTGTTGCGCGGGTCGGAGATGGTGTAGACCGGGTGGCCGAAACCGATCACCACTTCCTTGTTCTCGACGCGACGGCGGATGTCGGCCTCGGCTTCGTCGGGATTGTCGTAGCGCTTCTGGATCTCGAAGGCCACCTCGTTGGCGCCGCCGTGCTTGGGGCCGCGCAGCGCGCCGATGGCGCCGGTGATGGCCGAGTGCATGTCCGAGCCGGTGCCGGCGATGACGCGGCCGGTGAAGGTGGAGGCATTGAATTCGTGTTCCGCGTACAGGATCAGCGAGGTGTGCATGGCCTTTTCCCAGGATTCGGAAGGCTTCTGGCCATGCAGCAGGTGCAGGAAGTGGGCGCCGATGGAGTCGTCATCGGTTTCCACCTCGATGCGCTTGCCGTTGCTGCTGTAGTGGTACCAGTACAGCAGCATGGAACCGAGCGAGGCCATCAGGCGGTCGGCGATGTCGCGCGCGCCGGGGGTGTTGTGGTCATCCTTCTCGGGCAGCACACAGCCCAGCGCCGAGACGCCGGTACGCATCACATCCATCGGGTGCGAGGCCGCCGGCAGGCATTCCAGCGCCGCCTTGACGTTGGCCGGCAGGCCGCGCAGGGCCTTGAGCTTGGCCTTGTAGGCGCTCAGCTCGGCGGCAGTGGGCAGCTTGCCATGCACCAGCAGGTGGGCGATCTCTTCGAACTCGCAGCTGTCGGCCACGTCCAGGATGTCGTAGCCGCGATAGTGCAGGTCATTGCCGGTCTTGCCGACGGTGCATAGCGCCGTATTGCCGGCGGTGACGCCCGACAGGGCGACGGACTTCTTGGGCTTGAAACCTGTGGCTTGTTGTTCGCTCATCGTGTTCTCCTCGTATCGTGTTCGGTAGAAACTAATTATCGGAAGGGATTATTTGTTTTTCTGTTGCGCAAACAGGGCGTCGAGGCGCTGTTCGTAGCTGTGGTAGTCGATGCGGTCGTACAGCTCCATGCGGGTCTGCATGGTGTCGACCACGTTCTTCTGGGTGCCATCGCGGCGGATCGCCTGGTAGACGTTCTCGGCCGCCTTGTTCATGGCGCGGAAGGCCGACAGCGGATAGAGCACCAGGCCGACGTCGGCGTCCTTCAACTCATCCACGGTAAAGAGCGGGGTCGAACCGAATTCGGTGATGTTGGCCAGGATCGGCACCTTCACCGCGTTGGCGAATTGCTTGTACATGGCCAGGTCGGTGATGGCCTCGGGGAAGATCATGTCGGCGCCGGCTTCGACACAGGCGACCGCGCGCTCCACGGCGGACTCCAGGCCTTCCACGGCCAGTGCGTCGGTGCGCGCCATGATGACGAAGTTCTCGTCGGTGCGGGCATCCACGGCGGCCTTGATGCGGTCCACCATTTCCTGCTTGCTGACGATTTCCTTGCCGGGACGGTGACCGCAGCGCTTGGCGCCGACCTGGTCTTCGATGTGGATCGCGGCGGCGCCGAACTTGATCATCGACTTCACGGTACGGGCCACGTTGAAGGCGGAAGCGCCGAAGCCGGTATCGACGTCCACCAGCAGCGGCAGGTCGCACACGTCGGTGATGCGGCGCACGTCGGTGAGCACGTCATCCAGGTTGGAAATGCCCAGGTCGGGCAGGCCCAGCGAACCGGCCGCGACACCGCCACCGGAGAGGTAGATCGCACGGAAGCCGGCGCGCTTGGCCAGCAGGGCGTGGTTGGCGTTGATCGCGCCGATGACCTGCAAGGGGGATTCTTCCTGGACGGCCTTGCGGAATGCTGCGCCTGCGGAGTGGAGAGCCATGTTGGACACCTTCTGAGTGGGTTGCTGGATGGGCGCGGACGGTTCCGCACCGGCGGATGGCAAGGCTTATTGCAACGGCCGTGCCATCGCAGTGCAGCATCTGCCGGTATGCGCCCCGCCTCTCTGCGCTCCACTGGTATATCTCCCGTGAAATCAAGGACTTGGCGGGTGGGAGAAAAGCGTCCCGAGGCCAGCATCGCCACCTGCAAAAGTAGATGGTTCAAGCCAGCGATGTTCCACAAGTGTTACATTAACGTTTCAATGAAACACAGTGAACGATTTCTGAAACAACAGGAACCGCCATGAAACGCCCTGCCCCCGCCGACCGCCATGCCGACAAACCGGTGATCTGGACCGTCTCGATGTCCCGGCTTTCGGAACTGTTCCGCGACATCACACTGGAATTCGACGAACTGGCCGACATCGACCCCATCCACCTGGGCTTCGACGAGGCTGTGCGCAGCATCCGCGAGCGTCTGGCCAGCGAGCGCTGCGACGTGGTGATCTCGGCCGGCTCCAACGGCGCCTACCTCAAGAGCCGCCTGCCGGTGCCGGTGGTGGTGGCGCGCGCCAGTGGTTTCGACGTGATGCAGGCGCTGGCGCGGGCGCGCAAGATCACCTCGCGCATCGGCCTGGTCACCTATCAGGAGGCCATGCCGGCGCTGACCGAGTTCCAGCAGATGTTCGGCCTGGAGATCGCCCAGCGCACCTATGCCACCGAAGAAGATGCGCGCGCCGTGGTCGACGAGCTCAAGGCCGGCGGCATCGAGGCGGTGGTCGGCGCCGGCCTCATTACCGACCTGGCCGAAGAGGCCGGCATGCGTGGCATCTTCCTCTATTCCGCCGCCACGGTGCGGCAGTCCTTCGAGGATGCGCTGGAACTGGCACGCCTGACGCAACTGGAGAGCACGCGCGGCCCCAGCCTGCCGGTGGCCGACAGCCTGCGCGCGCGTCATCACATCAAGGACCTGCGCGGCGACTCGGAGGCCATGGAAGAGGTACGCCAGGCTATCACCCTCTTTGCGCGCTCGCCCTCGACCGTACTGATCCAGGGCGAGACCGGCACCGGCAAGGAACTGGCGGCGCAGGCCATCCACCGCGCCCATCCGCTGATGCAGGGCAAGACGCATGCGGCCCATCCCTTCGTGGCGATCAACTGCGGGGCGCTGGCCGAGTCGTTGCTGGAGTCGGAACTGTTCGGCTATGAAGAAGGCGCCTTCACCGGCTCGCGCCGCGGCGGACGGCCCGGTGTCTTCGAGGCGGCCCATCGCGGCAGCCTGTTGCTCGACGAGATCGGCGAGATGCCCCTGCCACTGCAGACCCGGCTCCTGCGGGTGCTGGAAGAACGGGTGGTGGTGCGGGTCGGGGGTACGCGTCCCATCCCGGTCCAGGTGCGCATCCTCAGCGCCACCCACTGCGACCTGGAGGAGCGGGTGCGCGAGGGCCGCTTCCGCGCTGACCTGTACTACCGGCTCAGCGTGTTGCGGCTTGAGCTGCCACCGCTACGCGCGCGCAGCGAGGATATCCCGGCGCTGGCCGAGTGGCATCTCAAGCACGCGCTGGCGGCACTGGATACCCGCCCGCACGCCAACCTGGCCGCCGAGATCCTGCGCTGCGCGCCGCTGCTGTGCAGCTATGACTGGCCGGGCAATGTGCGCGAGCTGCGCAACCTGATGGAGCGGCTGGCCTTGTTCCTCGCGGCCGAGCCGCTGCAGGCGCTGACACCGGCGCTGATCCTGCGGGTGGCCCCGGAACTGGCCGTGCAAACCGCCCTGCCGTTACAGACGCCGCCAGCGGATGCGCCGCCGCCCGACACCGAGGACATCCAGGCCGTCCTGCATCGCTATCGCGGCAACCGGGCAGCCGCGGCACGACATCTCGGCATGAGCCGCACCACCCTGTGGCGCAAGCTGAGGGAAGCGCAGGATGGGTCGCCCTAACAAGATGGATTTCGAAAATGATTTAAAAGATTTTCAGAATCAGTCCAAACTACTGCTGGTGATCTGATGCGGGCGCGCCTTCGATACGGCCCTTGCGGGCCTACTCAGTCCGAACGGGTGCGGGTTGATGATAGTGTTCCGACTACCGTTCGCCCTGAGTAGCGGCGCAGCCGCGTATCGAAGGCGCGCCGCAAGTTGCGCCAAGATCGGCTCGCTTCCTGCCTCCTGATAATCCCTTGCGGCGCGCCTTGACAGCGCCACATCGCCCCGCCTATGCTCGCCCGCTGAAGCGGGGCAAACAACCCAAACAATCATCAACCAGCCCGGTAACGCTCGGCTCCATCCGGGTCGTACTGGCTGGCCCGCTCCTCCATCCACACTGCTATCCTTCAGGGAGTCTTCATGACCAGTCAGACCGCGGCGCACGACGTCGCTCACTCGCACCCACAGGCCAGGCGCGCCATCATTTCCTCCTCGATCGGCAATGCCCTCGAATGGTTCGACATCCTGATCTACGGTGCCTTCGCGGTCGTGATCGCCAAGCAGTTCTTCCCCACCGGTGACGAGAGCGTCTCGCTGCTGCTGACCTTCGCCACTTTCGGCGTGTCCTTCTTCATGCGTCCGCTGGGTGCGGTGGTGCTGGGTGCCTATGCCGACCGCGCCGGCCGCAAGTCGGCGCTGATGCTGTCGATCACCCTGATGACCATCGGTACGGCCATGATCGCCTTCATGCCCAGCTATGCCAGCATCGGCCTCTTGGCGCCGGCCGGCATCGCGCTGGGCAAGATGATCCAGGGCTTCTCGGCCGGTGGCGAATTCGGCAGCTCCACCGCCTTCCTGGTGGAGCACGCACCGCATCGTCGCGGCTTCTTCTCCAGCTGGCAGGTCGCCAGCCAAGGCATCAGCCTGCTGCTGGCCGCCATCTTCGGCGCCGTGCTCAACAACATGCTCACGCCCGAACAGCTGGCCTCCTGGGGCTGGCGCGTGCCATTCATCTTCGGTCTGCTGATCGCACCGGCCGGTATCTACATCCGTCGCCATCTGGATGAAGCCCCCGAATTCAAGGAGTCCAGCGAGAAGACCGACGCCCCGCTGCGCGACACCTTCTCCAGCCAGAAGCTGCGCCTCTTGATCGGTTCGGGCAGCGTCATCATGGCCACCGTCTCGGTCTACCTGTCGCTGTACATCCCGACCTATGCGGTCAAGCAACTGGGCCTGCCGGCCTGGTCCTCGTTTGCCGCCATGTCGGTGGCCGGCCTGATCATGTTCATCGGTTCGCCACTGGTGGGCGCGCTCTCCGACAAGATCGGCCGCACGCCCTTCATGATCACCAGCAGTGCCCTCTACATCGTGCTGACCTATCCGATGTTCGTGTTCCTGACCAACTCGCCGGGCTTCCTGCAACTGCTGTTGCTGCAGACCGTCATCGGCGTGCTCATGACCATGTACTTCGCCGCCATGCCGGCCCTGCTGGCCGACATCTTCCCGGTGGCCACGCGCGGCACCGGCATGTCGCTGGCCTATAACATCGCCGTGACCATCTTCGGCGGCTTCGCCGGCCTGATCATCACCTGGTTGATCGACTTCACCGGCAACAAGCTGTCGGTGAGCTACTTCGTCATCTTCGGCGCGGTGCTGAGCCTGCTGGCGTCGGTGGCCGCGCGCGTGGTACTGAAGCTGCGCTGATCAAAGGCGCAGGCCGGATAAATCATATAAATCATTTATCCGGCCGCTCCTGCATCACACGTCGCACCTCACACCTCACACCTCACATCAGACAATAAAAATGGCCTGGATCTTGCGATCCAGGCCATTTCTTTTTTATGCGCCGCCGTCTCTTCCCCTTGCTAGTCCTGCCCACGCGACGGCACGCGGACAGGCCTCCCCTGCTTGACTGTTGCCACTGACGAACCCGCTCAGTCGTCCTCGGCGCCGCCTATTCCCAGCTCCTGGATCTTGCGGGTGATGGTGTTGCGGCCAATGCCCAGGCGCACCGCAGCGTCGTTCTTGCGGCCGTGGGTATGTTTGAGTGCGATCTTGATCAACGCGGCTTCGAACTGGCGACCGAGGATGTCCATCACCTCGGGCTGTTCCGAGGCCAGCATCTGCGCGGCTTCGGTTTCCAGCAACGAGATCCAGCTGACGTGGCCAGCCTCCGGCATGGCGGCACCGGCGGCCGCTTCACCATAGCTGACCGGCATCACCGGAGCGGCAATCCCCGCCGACGCCGGACCGGCTACGAGCTGCGCCGGTTGCGGCGCGTAGGCACGCTCTTCCACCAGGTCCTGGGGCAGGTCCTTGATCTCGACGGTCTGGCCGGGGGCCATCACGGTGATCCAGTTGCACAGGTTTTCCAGCTGGCGCACGTTGCCGGGGAACTCCAGCTGCGACAGGAACTGCATGGCCTGCGGCGACAGGCGCTTGGCTTCCACGCCCAGCTGGCGTGCGCTTTGGGCCAGGAAATAGCGAGCCAGGATGGGAATATCCTCGCTGCGTTCGCGCAGGCTGGGCAGGCGCAGGCGGATCACGTTGAGGCGGTGGTACAAGTCCTCGCGGAACAGGCCTTCGCGCACCCGCTGCTCCAGGTTCTGGTGGGTGGCGGCGATCACGCGCACATTGGCCTTCAACGACTGATGGCCGCCGACACGATAGAAGTGGCCGTCAGAGAGCACGCGCAACAGGCGGGTCTGCAGGTCCAGCGGCATGTCGCCGATTTCATCGAGGAACAGCGTGCCGCCCTCAGCCTGTTCGAAACGGCCACGGCGCATGGCTTGCGCGCCGGTGAAGGCGCCGCGTTCATGGCCGAACAGCTCGGACTCCAGCAGGTCCTTGGGAATGGCGGCGGTGTTCAGGGCCACGAAGGGCTGGCTGGCGCGCGGGCTGTGCTTGTGCAGGGCGCGTGCCACCAGTTCCTTGCCGGAGCCGGATTCGCCGGTGATCAATACCGTCACGTTCGATTGCGACAGGCGGCCGATGGCGCGGAACACGTCCTGCATGGCCGGTGCCTGGCCGAGGATCTCGGGGGTCTGCGCAGCGCCCTGCTCGATGTCGGTCTCGCGCAGGCTCTCGTCGAGGGCGCGGCGGATCAGCTCGACCGCCTTGTCCACGTCGAAGGGCTTGGCCAGGTATTCGAAGGCGCCGCCCTGGAAGGCCGAGACCGCCGAATCCAGGTCCGAGAAGGCGGTGATGATGATCACCGGAATCCCGGGATGCTTGGCCTTGACGGTCTGCAGCAGTTCCAGCCCGGAGGCGCCGGGCATGCGGATATCGGAAACCAGCACTTGCGGCGTCCCGTTCTGCAGGGCTGCCATGGCATCGCGTGCGCTGGAAAAACTCTGCGTGGCGAGATTTTCTCGGGCCAGGGCTTTTTCGAGCACCCAGCGTATCGATTCGTCGTCGTCAACAATCCAGATTGGCTTCATAAATAACTTCTTCCTGCGTTGGTCTTGCTGTTAAAGCTCCCGCGAGCCAAGGCGCTTCTGGCGCCTCGTCCGCAGCCCCCATGGTGACGGGATGCCTTCCGTCATTCCGGCTTTGGCGCGCCGCCTGCGGCCATGAGCTCACGGCAGCGGTATAAGTATTCTGAAATCGGTACAACCCGGCCGGCTGTCGCATTCGATCACGCCCATGTGCTGATGCACGAAAGTCTGCGCCAGGGTCAGCCCCAGTCCGCTACCACCTTCCCGTCCTGATACCAGGGGATAGAAGATTCTTTCCTGGATGTCGGGGGGAATACCCGGACCGTTATCGATGATATGCAAGTCTAGTGCCAGGCGGTATCGAACCTTCGAAAGCGTGACCTGGCGCGAGACTCGCGTGCGCAGGATCAGCTCGCCGTCGCCGGCGCGGATACGGTCGGCCAGCGCCTGGGCGGCGTTGTGGACGATGTTGAGCACGGCCTGGATCAGCTGCTCCTTGTCGCCACGGAATTCGGGGATGGAGAGGTCGTAGTCACGCTGGATGCTCAGCCCCTGCGGGAACTCGGCCATCACCAGGCTGCGCACGCGCTCGCAGACTTCGTGGATGTTGACGTCGCCGACGATATGCGGATGGCGGTGCGGTGCCAGCAGGCGATCGACCAGGGTCTGGAGGCGGTCGGCTTCCTTGATGATGACCTGGGTGTATTCGCGCAATTCCTTCAGGTGGCGCTCGGGCAGTTCCAGCTCCAGCAGCTGTGCCGCGCCACGGATACCGCCCAGCGGATTCTTGATCTCGTGGGCCAGGTTGCGGATCAGTTCCTTGTTGGCCTGGCTCTGGTCGAACATGCGCTCTTCACGGTCCAGCTTGAGCTGCTGCACGTTCTCGCGCAGCTCCAGCAGCACCGGCATGTCGGGGTTGTCCAGCGGAGTGACGATGGTATGGACCTGCAGCGGCTCGCGGTTGGCGCGCTCCAGCACCAGGTCCAGGCGCTTGTCGGCGAACTGGTGTTCGATGGCCTGGTAGAACAGCGCCGAGAGCTCCTTGCCGTTGAGGAAGAGCTCGGAGAGCTTCTGCTGCGAGAGCACCTTGAAGGAGCTCTCCAGCAGGTTCTCGGCGGCGGCATTGGCGTAGACGATGCCGCCCTGTGCATCGAGGATGATCACGGCCGAGGCCAGCAGGTCCAGGCCGTCAAGCGAGGGAAAGGGTGTCTTCATGGCGGATGGGGATAAGCCTGGGTTCATGTCACGTCGCGGAGTCTGCATGCCCGATGACTAGCAAGTTTCGGGCGCGCCCCGCCATCTGGAGCAGGCGGCACCGGCGCATAAAAAAAGGGGAAGCAAGCTTCCCCTTTTTCATCAAACCCGAATGCGATTACAGCGAGTAGTACATGTCGAATTCGATCGGATGGGTGGTCATGCGGAAACGCGTGACTTCCTGCATCTTCAGTTCGAGGTAAGCATCGATCATGCTGTCGCTGAACACGCCGCCACGGGTCAGGAACTCGCGGTCCTTGTTCAGGTGATCCAGCGCTTCTTCCAGCGAGGAACACACGGTCGGGATCAGCTTGTCTTCTTCCGGCGGCAGGTGGTACAGGTCCTTGGTCGCAGCTTCGCCCGGGTGGATCTTGTTCTGCACGCCATCCAGACCGGCCATCAGCAGCGCCGAGAAGCACAGGTACGGGTTGGCCAGGGGATCCGGGAAGCGGGTTTCGATACGACGGCCCTTCGGGTTGGCAACGTGGGGGATACGGATCGAGGCCGAACGGTTACGGGCCGAATAGGCCAGCTTGACCGGGGCTTCGAAGCCGGGGACCAGACGCTTGTAGGAGTTGGTGCCGGGGTTGGTGATCGCGTTCAATGCCTTGGCGTGCTTGATGATGCCGCCGATGTAGTACAGCGCGAACTCGGACAGGCCAGCATAGCCGTCGCCTGCGAACAGGTTCTTGCCATCCTTCCAGACGGATTGGTGCACGTGCATGCCGGAGCCGTTGTCGCCGACCAGGGGCTTGGGCATGAAGGTGGCGGTCTTGCCGTAGGTGTGGGCGACGTTCCAGATCACGTACTTCAGGGTCTGGGTCCAGTCAGCGCGCTCGACCAGGGTCGAGAACTTGGTGCCCAGTTCGTTCTGGCCAGCACCGGCCACTTCGTGGTGGTGCACTTCGACGGGAATGCCCAGGGATTCCAGGATCAGGGACATTTCCGAACGCATGTCCTGGAAGCTGTCGACCGGGGGGACCGGGAAGTAGCCACCCTTGACGGTCGGACGGTGGCCGGAGTTGCCGCCTTCGATCTTGGCGCCGGTGCTCCAGGAAGCTTCTTCGGAGTCGATCTTGACGAAGGAGCCGGACATGTCGGCACCCCAACGCACGCCGTCGAAGATGAAGAATTCGGGTTCCGGGCCGAAGTAGGCGGTGTCGCCCAGGCCGGAGGACTTCAGGTAGGCTTCAGCGCGCTTGGCGATGGAGCGCGGATCGCGGTCGTAGCCCTTGCCGTCGGACGGCTCGATCACATCACATTGCATGAAGAGGGTGGTCTCTTCCATGAACGGGTCGATGTTGGCGGTGTTCGGATCCGGAATCAGCAGCATGTCGGAGGCTTCGATACCCTTCCAGCCGGCGATCGACGAACCATCGAAGGCGTGACCGGATTCGAACTTGTCGATGTCGAAATGCGAAACCGGCACGGAAACGTGCTGTTCCTTGCCACGGGTGTCAGCGAAACGGAAGTCGACAAACTTGACTTCGTTGTCCTTCACCATCTTCAAAACCTCTGCGGCCGTCCTTGCCATGCGAATCTCCTAAAACGAGGAAGTAGTATAAATTGGGGTGTTGAGCCGTTTTCTGCGACTGGATCTTTGCATTTGATACAACGGTCTTGCGCCGAACTCAGTCGCGGATGATAGCAGATTCCATGCCACCAACCTTTCAGGGGTGGCAATTATGGAATATTTTAGGGAGCAGGCGGCTGGACGGCCCTCCCCCACAGTGCAGGAAAGCCTGATGGATGCATTATTTCAGTGCATTTTACAATAAATGCACCATGAAAATGCAGTTTTGGGTTTTTGCATGTGAAATGCACTATTTTGGTGCCTGCGCCGTCTTGGGGCATCCTGGTGCTTGATCGCGATCCTGCACCGGGCTGGAAAAATTGTTTAAAGTTCAGCTCCGGGGCAAGCATGTTGCAAGACGGCTTGTCCGTTACCGGTTACATTTCCCGTTTTCAATTTGTCGTTTCCATTTTGACAACGTCCTGACTAAGAGAACCAACATGAGCCACCACGACATCCTCGCCGCCGCTGCCGACCGTGCCCGTGCCGGCCAGCTCCCCTACCGCGGCGCGGTCACGCCCCAGGAAGCGCTGGCCCTGATCGAAGGCAATGCCGCCGTCAAGCTGGTCGACGTGCGCACCCGTGCCGAACGCGACTGGGTGGGCATCGTCCAGATCCCTGCGGGCCAGCACCTGGCAGTGCAATGGAATCTCTACCCCGAAGGCAAGCCCAACGCGCTGTTCCTGGAACAGTTGAAGGAAGTGGCCAACCCGGATGACATCCTGCTGTTCCTGTGCCGCTCCGGTGTGCGTTCCAAGCATGCCGCCAAGCTGGCCACCGACCACGGCTTCAGCCAGTGCTTCGACATCCTCGAAGGCTTCGAGGGCAACAAGGACGCCGCCGGCCACCGCAAGACCGTGGAAGGCTGGTGCAAGGCCGGCCTGCCCTGGATCGGCGCCTGAAACACTAGACCTCAAGGATCCGTCCCAGCGACACCAGCAGCAGCGGGATGGAGTCCAGGCCGTCGGCGCCGGCGCGCAGGGCTTCTTCCACACATTCCAGCAGGGCCACGATCTCGGCGCGCTGCATGGTCAGCGCGGCGCCCTTCATGCGGTGCACCAGTTGCGCCATGACGGCCAGGTCGGTACCGGTGTGCGCAGCGCGCAAGGCCTGCAGATCGTATTGCGAGGTACGCAGGAACAGCTGTTGCAGATCCTCGCCGGCGCGCTCGCCGGACGATACCTCCGCGCCACTATCGGGCCACTCGTGGTCGCACCACAGCGCCAGCATCTTGCGCAATGCCTCGCTTTGCAGCGGCTTGCCCAGCATGCCATCCATGCCCTTCTCCAGGCACAGGCGCACATGGGCCGGATCGGATTCGGCCGAGATGCCGATCAGCGGGGTATAGGGACGTTGCGGCTCGGCCGACTCCATCATCCGCACCTGCTGCGCCACTTCGTGGCCGAGCATGTCGGGCAGGTAGCAATCCAGCAGCACCAGGCCATAGGTCTGCGAACGTATCGCTGCCAGCGCGGCGGTGCCGTCGACCACCCTGTGGACCTGGCAACCCATGGCCTGCAGGCGATTGCCGATGGCCTGCCGTATCGTTGCCGAATCGTCCACCAGCAAGACCTGCGGCGCACTGCTACTCATCATGTTTCTTCCCTCGTCTGTGTACTGCATGGCCTGCTCTACAGGTCCTTGATGTGATAGGCAATCTTGAAAAGCTCGTGGTCGCTGCGCACGCCCAGCTTGCGCAAGGCCGACTGCTTTTGTCCGCTGATGGTCTTGACGCTGCGCGTGAACTTCTCGGCGATCTCGGTCACCGACAAGCCTTCCAGGCAACAGCGCAGGACTTCACGCTCGCGCGGCGACAGGCTGGACAACTCGGCCAGCGCCCGGCTGGCGGGCGGCGCGCTGCCACTGAGGCGACGGCCGTCGCTGGCCTGGCCGCTGCCGGACTCGGCCTGCTGCATCGAAGACAGCGCCGCCACCATGGCCACGTTCAGGTACTGGCGCCCGCGCCCCACCGCACGCACGGCCTGGATCAGTTCGCCCAGCTCCTGCGACTTGCCCACGAAGCCACCCGCCCCGGCCTTCATCGCCAGTGCCACGGTGGCCGGGTTGTGATGCGCCGAGGCGACCAGGATCTTGCTGCGCGGGAAACGCACCCGCAGCGCACGAATCAGGTTCAGGCCATCGATGTCATTGCTGCCCAGCGCATAGTCGATCAGTAGCAGATCGGCCTGCACCGTGCGCAAGGCCGCCATCAGTTCCTTGCTGGTGGCGAAGGCGCCGACCACGTCCAGGTCCGGCTCCTCGGCCAGGCGCATGGCCAGGCCGTAGCGCACCACCGCGTGATCGTCGAGCAAGGCGATACGCATCGCCGATGCCGGTGTCCATGTCATGCTGCGTCCCTATCCTCTGGTTCGGCGAACTGCCGCACCTTGACCTTGAGTGGGCGGATATCCCGATTTTTCAAACGCGCTATTGTGAGCGAGCAATGACATCCGGCGCATAAGAATCATCTGAAAAATCGAGAAATATCCAGCTTGCGTTAGCACGCCGATAACGCAGGACAGAATAAGCGTAGCCAGCCTGGCAACTCCGCTATCGGCCAGGCGCAGCTTTCTTCATCTGGAGCGATCGGCGTGACAACCAAAATGGATCACCTAGCGTTATCCCTGCATCCGCCCGGTGTGCATTGCGCATTACACTTTCTTACAGCGGGCGCTGCGGCCATTGTCCATACTGGCCTCCACAAATTTCGATACCGCGAGGCTCATCCATGCGCCCGTTTCGCCAATTGATCCACCCCGTCCTGGGATCGGTCCGTGCTCGCCGCGCCCTGTTGCTGGTGCTGCTGGCCAGCAGCCTGGACCTGGCCCGGGCCGCCGCGCCGGCAGCAGCAGCACCGCTGTCGGAGCAGGAACGTGCCCTGCATGTGCTGAACCGCCTGGCCTACGGCCCGCGGCCGGGCGATCTGGAACAGGTCCAGCAGATGGGTGTGAAACGCTACATCGAGCAGCAGCTGCATCCTGAACGCATCCCCCTGCCGGCCGACCTGCAGGCGCGGCTGGCGGCCTTGCCGGGCCTGCAGATGACGCCGGCGCAATTGTTCGTCGACTATGGTCCGCCCTCCATCGACAAGGAAGCCGACAAGGACGTCAAGCAGGCCGCACGGCAACGCGCACCGCGCGAGCTGACGCCGCAGTTCCACACGGCCCGGCTGTTGCAGGCCACCGAAAGCCCGCGCCAGCTGGAAGAAGTGATGACCGAATTCTGGGCCAACCACTTCAACATCTTCGAAGGCAAGGAATGGGTGCGCTACTGGGTCGGCGACTACGAGAAGAACGCCATCCGTCCCTATGCACTAGGCCACTTCCGCGACCTGCTGGGCGCGGTGGCGCATCATCCGGCGATGCTGTACTACCTCGACAACTGGCTCTCGAGCGGTGCCGGCACGCCGGGTGCGCGGGGCCGTTTCAAGGGCTTGAACGAGAACTACGCGCGCGAGCTGATGGAGCTGCACACACTGGGCGTGGATGGCGGCTACCAGCAGAGCGACGTGATCACGCTGGCGCGCATCCTCTCGGGCTGGACCATCGATGTCGACGCCATGAAGGCCGGGGCGGCGCCCTTCACCTTCGCTGCCCAGCGCCACGACAATGCGCCCAAGGTATTCCTGGGCCGGCCGCTGCCAGCCAGGGGTTACCAGGAGGGCGAAGCCGCGCTCGATATCCTGGCCAATCACCCCTCTACGGCGCGTTTCATCTCGACCCAGCTGGTGCAGTACTTCGTCTCCGACCAGCCCGATCCGGCGCTGGTGCAGCGACTCACGCAGAAATTCCTGGCCACGCAGGGCGACCTGCGCGCGGTGCTGCAGACACTCTTCGACAGCCCGCAATTCTGGGCGCGCAGCAATTACCAGACGCAGTTCAAGACGCCCTACCAGTTCGTGGTCTCGGCGCTGCGTGCCGGTGACATTCCCGTGAGGAATGCGAAAGCCGTCAATGGCGCCCTGGGCCAGTTCGGCATGCCGCTGTATGGCTGGCTCACACCCGAAGGCTACAAGTATTCGGAAGCCGCCTGGTTGAATCCCGACGCGCTGCTGCGCCGGATCAACTTCGCCGGCAACCTGGTCAATGGCAAGTCGCCCATCGCCCGCGCCGAGGGCGATCCAGCGCCCTCCAATGCCGACGCCCGGCCGGTCGATCCACGCCAGTTGCTGGGCACGCTGGGCCCGGCCATCTCGGCGCAGGCGGCCGCCAAGATCGCCACGGCCCCCGAGAATGTGCAGGCGGGCCTGATCCTGGGCAGTCCTGATTTCATGAAACGCTGATCCACCGGCCAGAGAGATTCCCATGAACCGTCGTGATTTCATCCGTTACCTGGGCGCTGCCGGCAGCGGCGCCATCCTGGTCCCGATCGGGCTGTCCGGTTGCGCCGTGGCGCCCGTGGGCGACAAGAGCATCAGCCGCGCCACCCCGGCCAAGCTGGCGTATGGCTCCCCTGCCCCGCGCGCGCATGCCAATGGCGATGGCGCGCCGCGCATGGTCGTGGTGTTCCTGCGTGGCGCAGTCGATGGCATGAACGTGGTGGTGCCGCATGGCGACCCGGAGTACTACCGTGCCCGTCCCAGCATCGCCGTGGCGGCACCGGGCCAGGCCAATGGCGCCATCGACCTGACCGGTTATTTCGGCCTGCATCCGGCCCTGCGGTCGCTGATGCCTTACTGGGAAGGCGGCCAGCTGGCCTTCGTGCATGCCTCGGGTTCCCCCGATGGCTCGCGCTCGCACTTCGAGGCGCAAGACTACATGGAGACCGGCACCCCCGGCCAGCACACTACCCGCGACGGCTGGCTCAACCGCGTGATGGATTACCTGCCGCCGGCGCAATCGCCTCTGCAGGCGCTCAATGTGGGCGACGCCACGCCGCGCATCCTGGCCGGACACAACGTGGTGGCCAACCTGCAGACCGGACGGGCCGCCACCCGCCCTGGCCTGATCGACCAGCCGCGCATGATGCAGGCCTACGCGCCCCTCTATGACGGCGACGATGCCGTGGCCAAGGCCTACCGCGACGGCATCGCGGCACGGCGCGAGCTCATGAGCGAGATCAACAGCCAGGAACAGCAGATGGCCAACAATGGAGCGCCGCTGCCCAATGGGCTATCCCTGGACACGGCTCGGCTGGGTCGCCTGATGCGCCACGATCCACGCATCCGCCTGGCCTTCCTGGCCGTGGGCGGCTGGGATACCCACATCAACCAGGGCAATGGCACGGGCCAGCTGGCAGGCCGCCTCGCGCCCCTGGCCGATGGCCTGGCCACGCTGGCCAGGGAGCTGGGGCCAGCCTTCAATGACACGGTCATTGTGGTGATGTCGGAATTCGGTCGTACCTTCCGCGAGAACGGCAATGGCGGCACCGATCACGGTCACGGCAATGCCATGTGGCTGATGGGCGGCAACCTGCGCGGCGGCAAGATCTACGGTCAATGGCCGGGACTGAACCAGGCGGCCCTGAACGAAGGCCGCGACCTGGCTATCACCACCGATTTCCGCGCAGTGCTGTGTGCGCTGTCGGAGCGGCACATGCGTATCCCCGACCGGGCATTGGAGAAAGTCTTTCCCCAATATGCCGCGGGTACCAAGGGGGTACCGGACCTGTTCATCTAGCCCACCCTGGAGACGAAAAAAAACGCATCGACAACGATGCGTTTTTTCATTGGTTCGCTTACTCCGCCTCGACGATCCACGCCGCCTGGATGGCTTCCAGGATGCGCTCGCCGGAGCGATTGGGATCGTCGTCGAAACCATCGATCTCCAAGACCCAGCGATGCAGGTCAGTGAAGCGGATGGTACGGGGATCGATGTTGGGGAACCTGTCGTAGAGCTCCTCGGCGATCTGCTGGGTATCAGTCCATTTCATGGTCGGCTCCTGCCGGCACTGCCGGGGCAGTACGGCTCAATGGTTTTCGGATGCGTGGTTGATGGTGTACTTGGGGATTTCGACGGTCAGGTCGTCTTCGCCCAGCACCACCTGGCAGGACAGGCGCGAGGTCGCTTCCAGGCCCCAGGCCATGTCCAGCAGGTCTTCTTCCTTGTCGGTGGGCTCATTGAGAGTCTCGAATCCCTCGCGGATGACCACGTGGCAAGTGGTACAGGCGCAGGACTTTTCACAGGCATGCTCGATGTCGATGTCGCTGTCGAGCAGCGCATCGCACAAGCTCTTGCCGGCCGGGGCGTCGATCACCGAGCCTTCGGGGCAGAGGACCGGATGGGGGAGGATAACGATCTGGGGCATGATGGCTCTCGGGTCTTTCTACAGTGTTCGGTTCAGGATATCGCTCAGGCGACTTCATCGAGCTTCTTGCCAGCCAGTGCGGCGTGGACGCTGCGGTCCATGCGGCGGGCGGCGAATTCCTCGGTGCCCTGGGCCAGCGCATCGACAGCAGCCTTGATGGCCAGGTGGTCGCTGCCCTGGGCGGCGAGGGTGACGGCCTCGATCTGTGCTTCGATGGCACGACGCTCGTCTTCGGACAGCAACGCGGCATCGGCCTGCAGGGCCGAGCGCGTGGCCAGCACGATGCGTTCGGCTTCAACCTGCTCTTCGCGCAGGGCGCGGCGCTGCATGTCTTCGTCGGCCGAGCTAAAGGATTCCTGCAGCATGCGCGCGATCTCGTCATCGCCCAGGCCATAGGAAGGCTTGACGGTGATCGAGGCTTCCACGCCGGAGGTCATCTCGCGTGCGGCCACGGCCAGCAGGCCATCGGCATCGACCTGGTAGGTCACGCGGATACGCGCCGCACCGGCCGCCATGGGCGGGATGCCGCGCAGCTCGAAGCGCGCCAGCGAGCGGCAATCGGCCACCAGCTCACGCTCACCTTGCACCACGTGGATGGCCATGGCGGTCTGGCCATCCTTGAAGGTAGTGAATTCCTGCGCACGCGCACAGGGGATGGTGGAGTTGCGCGGGATGACCTTCTCGGCCAGGCCGCCCATAGTCTCGATACCCAGCGACAGCGGAATCACATCCAGCAGCAGCCAGTCGTCACCCGGCGCACGGTTGCCGGCCAGCAGGTTGGCCTGTACGGCTGCGCCCAGTGCCACCACCTTGTCGGGGTCGATGTTGGAGAGCGGATTGGTCTTGAAGAACTCGCCCACCGCGCGGCGGATATGCGGCATGCGGGTGGCTCCGCCGACCAGCACCACGCCGTCCACGTCTTCCACGGTCAGGCCGGCATCGCGCAGGGCCTTGCGTACCGGCGTCATGGTCTTGGCCACCAGGTGCTGGGTGATCTCGTTGAATTGCGCGGCAGTGATCGACAAGTGGACTTCCTCGCCGGACCTGAGCACGGCATCGATCTGCACTTCGTCCTTGGTCGAGAGCAGTTCCTTGACCTCGCGCGCCTTGACCATCAACAGGCGCGTGTCTTCGTCCGAGAGCGGCTGCAGTTGTGCTTCCTGGCTGATCCAGCAGAACAGGCGATGGTCGAAATCATCGCCGCCCAGGGCCGAATCGCCGCCGGTGGCCAGTACCTCGAAGACGCCACGGGTAAGCTTGAGGATGGAAATATCGAAGGTGCCGCCGCCCAGGTCATAGACCGCGAAGATGCCTTCGGAGGAATTATCCAGGCCGTAGGCGATGGCCGCCGCCGTCGGTTCGTTCAGCAGGCGCAGCACGTTGATGCCGGCCAGTTGCGCGGCATCCTTGGTGGCCTGGCGCTGGGCATCGTCGAAATAGGCCGGCACGGTGATGACCGCACCCACCAGGTCGTCGCCCAGGGCATCCTCAGCGGTCTGGCGCAGCGTGGCCAGGATCTGGGCCGAGATTTCCACCGGGCTCTTCACACCGGCCACGGTCTTGATCTGCACCATGCCGGGCTGGTCCTGGAAGTCGTAGGGCATGTTCTCGGCGTGGGCGATGTCCTTCAGGCCACGGCCCATGAAGCGCTTGACCGAGACGATGGTATTGCGCGGGTCGGTGGTCTGCGCGGCCTGAGCCTTGTAGCCGATGTTGGCATGGCCGTTGGGGAGGTAGCGCACCACCGAGGGCAGCAGCACGCGGCCATCGTCGTCGGCCAGCACTTCGGGAATGCTGTTGCGCACGGTGGCCACCAGCGAATTGGTGGTGCCCAGGTCGATGCCGACGGCCAGGCGTCGCTGGTGCGGCGCGGTGGACATGCCCGGTTCGGAAATCTGCAGTAAAGCCATAGGATGTGGACTCGTGTGGAGCGATGTTATTCGGGTAAGGCCATCCGGATGCCGAGGCCGATGAAGGCGCAACCTGCAAGGCGATTCAGATGGACGGAGGCGTTGGCGCGGCGGCGGAACCAGGCGCCGACCGTACCGGAAAACAATGCAATGGTGCTGAAGATGGCGAAGGCCTGGACAATGAAGACCAGGGCCAGCACCAGCATCTGCATCGCTTCGTGACCGGCTTCTCGCTGCACGAACTGCGGCAGGAAAGCGATGAAGAACAGGGTCACCTTGGGATTGAGCATGTTGGCCAGGACGCTCTGCCAGTAGATGCGGCGCAGCGGCACGGCGGCCGCGCCCTGCCCTTCACCGGCCAGCGCGATGCCGGCCGAGGCCGAACGCAAGGTGCGATAGCCGAGGTAGCCCAGGTAGGCCGCACCGGCGTATTGCAGGGCGTGATAGGCCGGCGGATAGGCCTTGATGACGGCGGCAAATCCCAGCACGGCCAGCAGGGTATGGAAGATCAATCCCGAACTGAAGCCGGCGGCGGCCACCAGACCGGCCTTGCGGCCCTGGGCGATGCCGCGCGTGAGCACGTAGATGTTGTCCGGGCCGGGGGCCAGGGTCAGCGTTATCGCGGCCAGCAGGAACAGGAACAGGTTGGGCATGGTGGTGGCTCCGCAATCAGCCTTCGATCAGGGCGAAGGCGTCGCCGATCTCGGCGCCGAACCTGTCCAGGAACATCAACTGGCGCACCAGCTGGCTGGCGCCGGCATAGTCGTCCGCGTCCAGCAGTGCTTCGATGCGAGCGATCTCGGCTTTCTTCTCGCTCAGCAGCTCGGCATTGAGCTGCTCCAGCGCATCGATGTCCTTGCCGGATTTGGCCTCGTCCAGGGTTTCGCGCCACTCCATCTGCTGCATCAGGAAGCCCGGGGCCATGGCGGTATTGGATTCGGTCTGCAGGTCCACGCCGTGCAGCTCGCACAGGTAGCGCGCGCGCTTCAAGGGATTCTTCAGCGTCTGGTAGGCCTCGTTGGCGCGGGTGGCCCATTGCATGGCTACGCGCTTCTCGGCATCGCTGGCATGGGCGAACTTGTCCGGATGCGCCTGTCCCTGCACGCGATGGTAGGCCTGCTCCAGCGCCTTGGTATCGACGGCGAAGCGTTGCGGCAACTGGAACAGGTCGTAGTGGTTTTGCATGGCTGAAAAATAAAAAGCCTGTCGGACTGCAACAGGCTTGGCACATCAGGGACGGCGGACAGTGACCAGGTCGGGCTCTGCAAGAGGGATCAGGCGGCTGTCACGGTCGGCTAAGCACTGGCCGCCAGCGTCCCTTACCGGAGCGCGGCGGCATCGACAAGGACGCTGCGATCAGATGCGGAAGCTCTCGCCGCAACCGCATTCGTCCTTGACGTTGGGGTTCTGGAACTTGAAGCCTTCGTTCAAGCCTTCACGGGCGAAGTCCAGCTCGGTGCCGTCGATGTAGGGCAGGCTCTTGGGATCGACGAAGACACGCACGCCATGCGACTCGAAGACGGTGTCTTCGGACGATTGCTCATCCACATACTCCAGCTTGTACGCCAGCCCGGAGCAGCCGGTGGTACGCACGCCCAGGCGCAGGCCGATGCCCTTGCCCCGGCGTTCCATGTACCGGCTGATGTGTTTTGCTGCCTTCTCTGTCAACGTGATTGCCATGATGCTTGCCTTACGAAATCGAAAACCGCGGATACCTGCTGTCGCACAAGGCCGATCAGGCGGCCTTCTGTTCCGCGCCGTGCTTGGCCTTGTAGTCCTGCACTGCCGCCTTGATGGCATCCTCAGCCAGGATCGAGCAGTGGATCTTCACCGGCGGCAGCGCCAGTTCCTCGGCGATCTGGGTGTTCTTGATGGACAGCGCTTCGTCCAGCGTCTTGCCCTTGACCCACTCGGTCACCAGCGACGACGAGGCGATGGCCGAACCGCAGCCATAGGTCTTGAACTTGGCATCCTGGATGACGCCATCGGCGCCCACCTTGATCTGCAGCTTCATCACGTCGCCGCAGGCGGGCGCGCCCACCATGCCGGTGCCAACGGTATCGTCACCCTTCTCGAAGGCGCCGACGTTGCGCGGGTTTTCATAGTGGTCGAGTACTTTTTCCGAATAAGACATGTTCTTGCTCCTAGAAGATGGTTTCGACCATCGCCGGCGGCTTCATTGGGCTGCTGGCGACGGCTGGCAGGTCCGGGTTAGTGGGCCGCCCACTGGATGGTGGAAAGGTCCACGCCATCCTTGTACATATCCCACAGCGGCGACAGCTCGCGCAGCTTGCCGACCTTGCTCTTGATCAGCTCGATGGTGAAGTCGATGTCTTCCTCGGTGGTGAAGCGGCCGATGGTGAAACGGATCGAGCTGTGCGCCAGTTCATCGCTGCGGCCCAGGGCGCGCAGCACGTAGGACGGCTCCAGGCTGGCCGAGGTGCAGGCCGAGCCGGAGGACACGGCGATGTCCTTGATGGCCATGATCAGCGACTCGCCCTCGACGTAGTTGAAACTCACGTTCAGGTTGTGCGGGACGCGATGTTCCATGTCGCCGTTGATGTAGGTTTCTTCGATCTCCTGCAGGCCCTTGGCCAGGCGATCGCGCATGGCGCGGATGTGGCTCAGTTCGCTGTCCATTTCTTCACGGGCGATGCGGAAGGCTTCACCCATGCCCACGATCTGGTGGGTAGCCAGGGTGCCCGAACGCAGGCCGCGCTCGTGACCGCCGCCGTGCATCTGCGCCTCGATGCGCACACGCGGCTTGCGGCGCACGTACAGCGCACCGATGCCCTTGGGCCCGTAGGTCTTGTGGGCCGAGAAGCTCATCAGGTCGACCTTCCAGTTTTCCAGGTCGATCTTGACCTTGCCGGTGGCCTGCGCCGCGTCGCAATGGAAGATGATGCCCTTGGAGCGGCAGAATTCGCCGATTTCCGGCACCGGCTGGATCACGCCGATCTCGTTGTTGACCAGCATGACCGAGACCAGGATGGTATCCGGACGCACCGCTTCGGCGATCTGCTCCACCGTCACCAGGCCATTGTCCTGCGGCTGCAGGTAGGTGGCCTCGAAGCCCACGCGCTCCAGCTCGCGGAAGGTATCCAGCACCGCCTTGTGCTCGGTCTTCACCGTGATGATGTGCTTGCCCTTGGACTTGTAGAACTGTGCCGCACCCTTGATGGCCAGGTTGTTGCTCTCGGTGGCGCCGGAGGTCCAGATGATCTCGCGCGAGTCCGCATTGACCAGCTTGGCCACTTCTTCACGCGCCTCTTCCACGGCCTTCTCGGCGGTCCAGCCATACATGTGGCTGCGCGAGGCGGGATTGCCGAACTGCTCGCGCAGGTAGGGGATCATCTTGTCGGCCACGCGCGGATCGACCGGGGTGGTCGCCGAGTAGTCCATGTAGATCGGGAAGTGCGGAGCCTTGATGGTCTCCAGCAGGCTTTTTTCCAGGGGTGCGTTCATAGGTCCTTGCTCCAAATCAGGCTGCGGCTTGCGGGCGGTGCATCACCACCACGCTCTGCGAGTCGGCGGCACGATGTTCCGCCGGCTTGGGTTCTTTTTGCTGGTCGACCAGATCCTGCAGCGAGACCGAATCCAGGTACTCGACCATCTTTTCGTTCAGGGTTGACCACAGGTCATGGGTCATACAGCGCGCGCCACCGGGGTGGGAGGCGCTGTGGCAGTTTTCCTTGCCGCCGCACTGGGTCGCATCCAGGGGTTCGTCGACGGCGATGATGATGTCGGCCACGGATACGTCGGCCGCCTTGCGGGCCAGGTTGTAGCCACCACCGGGGCCGCGCACGGACTCGACGATCTGGTGGCGTCGCAACTTGCCGAACAACTGTTCCAGATATGATAAAGAAATTTCCTGGCGCTCGCTGATGGCCGAGAGCGTGACGGGGCCCTTGCCCTGGCGCAGTGCCAGGTCAATCATCGCCGTCACGGCAAAACGACCTTTGGTAGTTAGACGCATGGATGTTCACTCCAGAAACAAATGTTCCGCCGGAACCGATTACCCTGAATTCCCGAATATTTGAGTCAAGTATATCAAACCCGACTAATTCTGTCAGGTACATACTTCATTGCCGGCATTCAAAAAGCGCAAATCCTGGTGAAACTTGTCTGACCTCCTGCTGAAATTGCGCTAATCTCATGCTTCCGGCTGGCATTTCCGTCGTTTGCCATTTATCGATCTGGTAAGATGGCGCAACATTTTTCATCTGGCGATGCGCGGACTGACTACAACAACACAAGCCGGGTCCGCGCCGCATTTCAAACTAGAACGATATGGATGTAAGCGATACCCCCAACCCGCTGCTGCGTCCGCGCCGCAAGCCCCAGAGCCTGTCGCAGGAAGTGGTGGCGGCGCTGACGGCGATGATCAGCAATGGCAGCCTCAAACCCGGAGACAAGCTGCCCACCGAATCGGAGATCATGCAGACCCAGGGCGTCTCGCGCACCGTGGTGCGCGAGGCGATCTCGCGCCTGCAGGCCGCCGGCCAGGTGGAAACCCG
>JAFAMT010000447.1 GCA_019233085.1 Herbaspirillum sp. | reverse complement strand
GGGCCAGGCCAAGGTCACGGCCCTGCACGAGCGCATCCGCCAGATCAACCCGACCTGCGTGGTCACCGAGGTGGAAGACTTCGTCGATCCGGATAACGTCGAACAGATGCTGGGGGGCGGGCGCTTCGATTACGTCATCGACGCCATCGACAACGTGCCGGCCAAGGTGGCGATGATCGCCTGGTGCCGCCAGCATGGCATGCCCATGGTGACCATCGGCAGTGCCGGCGGGCAGATCGATCCCACCATGATCGAGATCCGCGACCTCTGTCGCACCGAGCAGGAACCGCTGCTGGCCAAGGTGCGCAAGCGCCTGCGCTCCCAGCATGGCTTCCCGCGCGGGACCAAGAACAAGTTCCACATCGATGCGGTGTTCTCGACCGAGCCCTTGCGCTTTCCAGAGATGGCCGAGGGCGAAGCCTGTGTCATCGCACCGGCCGAGGACATGGATGTGGGCGAAGATGCCGCCGATATCGCCGATGCCGCCCAGGCCGGCGTCACCGGCCTGAACTGTGCCGGTTTCGGCTCGGCCATGGTGGTCACGGCCAGCTTTGGCCTGGTGGCCGCGGCCCACGTCCTGAAGAAACTGGCCCAGCAGGGCTGAGCCGGGCCGCCGGGCGGGCTCAGTGGCCGCCGCCCTCGTCGACTTCCACCTGCGCCCGACCCTCATGCCGGTGGGCCGACACGCACAGCAGCACACTGGCCGTCACCAGCAGCATGGCGGCGATCTCCAGCGGCGTCGGCCAGCGCTGCTCCCACAGGAATCCGTAGAGCAGCGCGAAGAGGGTTTCGAAGAGGATCATCTGCCCGATCATGGTCAGCGGCAGCAGGCGGCTGGCCTTGTTCCAGCAGGCATTGCCGAACAGCGAGGCAAAGATCGCCACGCCGGCCGAGACGGCCACGAAGCGTTGCCACTCCTGCCCGGTATGCGGTGCCAGCATGACCGTGAAGGCGGGCAGGGCGATGAACAGCGACAACAGGCCGGTCACCACCCCGATCAACAGGTTCCAGTCATGCGCCGAGATGGTGTGCAGGCGCGCCAGCCAATGGCTGTTGCCCACCGCATAGGCCGTCCACGAGACCAGCGCCGCCAGCGCACAGAAGAACCCGATCAGCTGTTGCATGCCATCGCCGTGGCCAGTGCCGGTGGCCAGCGATTGCCATGCCACGCAGGCGATACCCGCCAGCCCCAGCGCCAGCGACGGCGCCAGCCGGGCAATCGGCACCGCGCCCTTGCCACGGCTGCCAATGACGGTCACCGCCACCGGCAGAAAACCGATCACCAGCGAGGTCATGGCCATGCCGCCCAGTTGCACCGCACTGGCCAGGAAGACGTAATAGACCACATTGCCCAACAGGCTCAGCCACACCAGTGCGCGCCATTGCGCCGCCCCCAGTTGCGTGAGCAGCTTGCGGGCACGCGGCGCGATCAGGATGGCGGCGAAGAGGCCGTAGGCCAGGTAGCGCCCGGCCGACAGCTGCCAGGGAGAGAATGCGCGGGTCAGCTCGGGCGCCAGGAAGACCAGCCCCCAGGCCGCACCAGCGAGTGCGCCGTAGAGGATGCCCTGCAGGATCGTGTGGTAACTCATGGATATGGCCGCGCCAGGTTCGTGGAAGGCTGGCAGTATGCCGGAGGATGGCGGCAAAGACTTGGCTTGGACTCCCGCAATCTTGTTCCGGACTGCCGGATGCGGGCGCAGCAGAAGTCAGCCGCACAAAAGCAAACACGCCGGACCAGGCCGGCGTGTCTTGTAGATGCCTGGCTGGGGCAGCTTACATCACTGTGCCGAACAGGCCGGCGCCCACGAAGGCCAGGGCCACCACGCCGATGCCCATGGACAGGTAGGCCAGCAGCGCCACCCCGGTGATGATGGTGGCCGAGGCCAGCACGATGGCGACCTGCAGCATGCCGGCGGCCATTTCCATCTTCTCGTACTTCTCCATGTAGGCATGGGCCTCATGCTCGGCTTCACGCGCCTTGTGGGAGAGTTCCTTCTTGCCCTCGCCACTCTTCTCGTCGCTGTCGTAGTGGGCAATGGCATCGTCCAGCTTGGCGATGGCGGCGGTGACACGCTCATCCTTGGGATTGCCCAGCAGGCTCAATTGCGTCTTGGCCAGTTGCGCCGCATTGCCGCGCACCGACTTGGCCTGGAAGAAGGACCACAGGTTGGCCGCTTCCTGGTGCTTGAGAATGACTTCGGTCTGGTAGGACTTGGACAGGGTTTCGGTGATCGCCAGTATCAGCGCCAGGATGGCGATGAGCAGGGCGAGCTTCTTGTTGCCGGAAGCATGGGCATGCTCGGCGTGTTCCAGATCTTCGGTAGCTTCCGTCATGGTGTCTTTTTGTAATGTGGAGGGAATGGCGCCGCCCGATGCGGGGGCGGCGTCTCCACAACGATCCAGAGCGATATCGGTTGACCTGACGGAGTCACTGGCTCGTGTTTTTCCCGGGCAGCGGGAGGCAGTCGCTAGCGCGGCCGACGCAGCGCTCGCACCTTGCCGCTGCTGCCGCCACCGGCATAGAAGAGGCTGCCACCGTCCGATTCCAGGCCGCTGATCATGATGCCCTGCGGCATCGTCCATTGTGCCAATACCGCACCGCTGCCGGGATCGACCTGGCGCAGCTCGCTCTGCTCGCCTTCCCAGGTGGCGTGCCAGAGCTGGTCGTCGACCCAGGTCACGCCGGTGACGAAGCGGTCCGAGGAGATGGTGTGCAGGATGGCGCCGGTGGCCGGATCGATGCGATGGATCTTGCGATCGCGATACTGGCCGACCCACAGGCTGCCTTCGGCCCAGGTCAACCCGGAGTCGCCGCCCTGGCCGGGTGCGGGGATGGTCGACACCACGGCACCGGTGGCCGGGTCGATCTTGTCGATGCGCTGCTCGGCGATCTGGTACAGCCAGGTGCCGTCGAAGGCGGTGCCGGCGTCGCAAGCCCGCTCCAGCGCGCGGGCCGGCTGCCCGCTGCCCGGATCGATGGCGATCAGTTGCCGGCCGGTGGCGGCCCATACCTGTTGGCCGTCCCAGCTCACGCCGTGGATAGAGGGCGTGCCGGGGAAGGGGCCGAATTCGCGCACGATTTCGGCCTGGCCGGTGGTCGGGGTGGTGCCGCTGTTGGTCTTGCCGTGTTCCTTGATGTCCATGGTCGCTCCTGATGGTGAGGGTGGGGCGCAGGCCCGTGTGCGAGAGGCGAGGGCTTGCGGTAGGCACACTCTAGGGCAAGGCCAGCGCCACCGGGAGTAACAAGATTGTCGTGAATCCGGCCAGCGGCGGGGCCAGCCAGCGACGCGTACGGGCCCGTCCGATGGCGCGCACCTGGCCGCTGCGCTCCAGTTCGGCCAGGGCGCGCTGCACGGTGCGCTGGCTCGCCTGCAGTGCCAGCGCCAGGGACGATGTCGACCAGGCGGCGCCGTCGGCCAGCAGGGCCAGCAATTGCGCCTGCTCGCCTGGCAGGGGCGGCATCAGCAGCGCCACCTCGCCGTCCGCGGGCGCGCGCAGGGTGAAGCCGTTCGCACTGGCATCGATATGGGCCAGCCCCCGGGCCAGCCGGCGCAGACGACCGATTTCCACCCGCAGGCGGGCGCGGTGGGTCTCGTCGGGATCGCGCAGGCCGAAGGCGGCTTCGATCAGCCGTTCGCGCGAGGCATCAGCCGGCCAGGCTTCGGCCAGCGTGCACGCCAGCGCAAAGAGGACCGGGCGCCGCGCCAGTGACAGGCGCAGCGCACCCAGGCTCAGTATGCGTCGGCAACCATCGACCACCAGCACCGGGGCATGCCGCAAGGCGGCCACCTGGTCCACGCGCAGCACTTGATCGCCACCGGGGAGAATGCGGCGCGCGGCGGGCCGCTGCAGGGTCAGGGCCGCGTCTTCCACCTCGGCCAGCAGCGCCGGGATGCCGGCTGCCACGGCGGCCGCGCGGGCGCTGTCGAAGGCTTGCCTGGCGGCGTCAACCTCAAGGATGCGCATCATCAGTTCCGCCTGCAACAGACTGGCCAGCGCGGCTTGCGCAGGGGCCAACGCCAGCTTGGCCAAGGGCGCCAGCATGGCCGCGGCATCCTGCAGGCGTCCCAGCAGCAACAGGCGACGCGCCGCGATCAGGCGCGCCTGGTGCGTGTTGGCGTGATCGGCCTGCGCCTGCAGGGTGTCCAGGGCCAGCTCCAGCGGGCGCGTGGGTGTGGCCACGTTGCGTTCGGCCAGCGCCACTTCCGCCTCGGCCACGACACAGCGCGCGCGGGAAAGCGGCTCGCGGGAACCGAAATCGCGACCGGCGCGCCGCAGCAACTCACGCGCACGCGCGTAGTCACCCAGTTGCGCCATGGCGATGCCGCGCAGGGCCAATGCGGATGGGTCCTCGCGCAGCGCCACCCGCTTGAGGGCGCCCAGGGGATCGCCAGCGGCCAGGGCGCGGGCGGCAGCGGAGATGAGCGAATCCATGGCAGGCAGCATACACTGCCATGCGCACAGTGCAGAAAACGGGATTGGAAAGTCCAACTTGATCAATAGTAAATAACAATCATCTAATAGGTATTAATCAATTACATTAATGTCTCATGTTGATTGACCGGGACACGGATCCTGGTGGAGTGTTGCGACGTCATCAGGCTGTCGCATTGCCTCACCAGTATCTCGTTGCAACAAGCCGGCCGCGCGCAGCCCTCATCCCGGTGGCGCGACGTGGCCACCTGAACATGCCCGCTTCCCGGTCCGGGCATGAAGACTCGATGGGTCGATGATAAGGAGAAGATAGCAATGTCGAACGAAGCCAAGTGCCCCTTTAACCACACTGCCGGCGGCGGCACCAGCAACCGCGACTGGTGGCCCAAGCAGCTCCGCCTGGACCTGCTGGCCCAGCATTCTT
>JAFAMT010000331.1 GCA_019233085.1 Herbaspirillum sp. | reverse complement strand
GAGGGCGTACTTGGTCCCCAGGTTCAGCTGGATCAGGCGGCCGTTGGAGGCGTTGACGAAGTTGGCGCGGGTGTATTGCACGCTGCCCACCAGCGACAGCGCCGGCGTCAGGCCGTAGTTCACGCCGATGTCGAAGATGTCGTTCTTTTCGTTGTTCACGCCGCCCACCAGGTATTGACCGGTGCTGTCAGCCGAGTAGCTGGTTGCAGAGGCTGCCGAGAAGGAGGAAGCCGAACCAGCTGTCGCCAGCGGCAGCTTCACGCGCGACCACGAACCGTAGACCTTGGCCGGACCGAACTGGTAGGAAGTCGCCAGGGTCCAGGTCTTGAGGCAAGTGTCGCCAGCAGAACCGACGGCGTTGGTGCAAGTGGTGGCGTTGCTGGAGTTGACGTCGCTTGCGGTGGCGCTGCCGGCCGCCTTCTTGGCCTGGAAATAGGCCAGGCCGACGTTGAACGGGCCGTTGGAATAGGCGCCGCCCAGGCCGAAGGATTGACCGGCGCTGTTCTGGCCGGCCTGTTCGCCGAAGCCATAGATGGCGCTGCCGTAGAAGCCGTTGATGTTGGGGGTGTTATAGCGGATCGAGTTGTTCACACGTTCGCCGTTGGTGCGGTCCAGGTCACGTGCGTGCACCTGGCTGACCATGCCACCGAAGTCCTTGACCGAGGTGAAAGCGGCGATATCGTCGGTGAAGTCCTTCTGGCGGCCCAGCAGCACGGCGCCGAAGTTGCCCGACAGGCCCACGGTGGAGGTACGACCCCACAGCGTGCCACCCTGGGCAGCCGCACCGTTGTCCAGGTTGAAGCCGTTTTCCAGGTTGAACAGGGCCTTGAGGCCGCCACCAAGGTCTTCGCTACCCTTGAAGCCGATACGCGAACCATTGATGGCACCCGAATCGACACCCATGCGGTTGCCATTGCCGGTACCGGTGGTGGCGACCTTGCTGTTGTAGGACAGGCTGGCGTCGATGATGCCGTAGATGGTGACCGAGCTTTGCGCCTGGGCCGCGCTTGCGAAGGCACCGAGTACGGCCAGAGCCAGGAGGGACTTTTTCATGAGGAACTCCAAAGTTTATTGAATTGCTATTTGATTGTTGATCGTCCAGCTGCCCTGCCAGGCCGCCGGACCACCCCAGGCTTCCAGAAAGAAACATCAAGAAGTCTTAATTTATTTAATCAATATTTGTTTTTTCAAACAATTAAAATTTTGTTTTTACCGTTTATTTCTATTTTTATGTATCTTTTATCCAACATATAAATCTGTGGAAAAGTGAATAAAAAAGGGCCGACTCGCGATTCCGGGAAGCAGGACACCCATTGGATTGATGCAAAATTGCAACAATCCGGGCACCTGTTTCCGGATGCGGTCGGCCCAAAGTCCACAATTCCGGGGCGCAAGGAGACGCAACCCGGATTGCAGACGGACAAGCCTTTGCGAGGAGCCCTCTCACGTGAACACCGACTCCGGGCATACGACGCCGGCGCCAGAAAGGCCGCGCGGCGCCGTCAAGGCTAGTCACAAAGCTTGCCAGCTAGGGGATCAGATCAGTAGTGGAAGCGGCACTGGTGCACGACGATACAGTCGCGCAGGCGCTCGATCACCAGTCGGTGCTCGGTATCGATACGCACCGTCGAGAGGCCTTGCAGGCGCAGCGGCAAGGACGACACCTGTTGCGGCGGCAACGGTTCGCCATCGCGCAGGCGGCGCAGCAGGCCGACGATGCGGCGCGCCAGCCGGCTATCCTTGCGGCGCCAGAAGGCAAGGTCTTCCTGAGCGATGCGGGTCATGAGCAGCTTCATCCTTCTACCTCCGCTTGCGACAGGAACTCGGTACGCAACTGCTGCAGGCTGGTCAGCAAGCGGCTGGCATTGACGTCGGTGGCGAACAGGTGGGCGATCTCCTGGATGCCGCGCCAGACCGATTCCTTGACGACGACCAGGTTCTCGCCCTCCTCCCGGGTCAGGACGATTTCGTCGATGTCGGCCAGTTCCAGCATGTCGGGCAGGCGCGCGGACAGTTCTGTGGCGTTGAAGGAGTACATGGATTCCTCTCGTGATCTTTTGATCTTGTGATCTTGTTATCTTGTGGCGTAAGGCAGGATCTGCGGTTCAGCCGGTCGTGGCAGGCAGGCTGGCCCGCGCTTCAATAGCCGCGATGCAGACCCTGGGAATCCGGGTTCTTCTGGTACTCGACCAGTTCGGCCTGCACCTGGGCGCGGCTCTTGGTGGAGACGAAAGCCGGCTGCGCCGGGTAGTAGGCGTCGCTGACGTCGACCTGGCCGGCGGCACGCGCGGCCTTGAGTTCTTCGATGACCTGGGCGCGGCTCTTGGTGGAGACGAAGGCCGGCAGCGCCGGATAGTTGGCGTCGCTGACGTCGACCTGGCCGGCGGCGCGTGCCTCTTTGAGTTCTTCGATGACCTGCGCACGGGTCTTGCCCTGGGCGGCGCTGCTCTGTGCATAGGCGGAATCGGCCATCACGACGCCGCTTGTGGCGGCCAGTGCGAGGGCGATGAGGAGATGACGGGGTTTCATGATGTGCTTTCTGACGGGTTCTAACGAAATGTTCTTGGTCTTGTGGAGCCGGGGAAGACGGGTAATCTTCCTGGCCACGGACGAACTTTAGTCCCGTTGGAAAAGCGGAAAAACAGCGTGCAAGGAAAGTGATAATTTCGAAAAACGGAATAATTAGTCGATTGGCAGCATGGACTCGCATTTGATACGTCATTAATAATTTGCAACACTTCCCCTCATGCAAGCTCATCATCATGCGGGTCCGGCGTGCCGCCACCCCAAGCTCCCACCCTGCAGGAAACCCCGTCATCAAACCAGCTCAATTCACGCAAACCCGCTTGCACAGGGGCTGGCAGCGATCTGATAAGACGCTGCGGTTATATGCATAAGCGAAAAATTATTTTCCCCATATAACTGGACAGCCTTAAAATAGCGGCTTCTTATAAAAATATCGATGGCAGTGGAGACCTGAGGTTTTGTTCTCGCCCGCGGCGTCTCACCCATGCCGATGCTGGCAGTACCTGACCCGGGAACCGCTGCCATTTCTCTTCCCATCATGATCGAAATACAAGCTGTGACCCAGCGCTTCGGCGATGTCGAAGCGGTGCGCAAGGTCGATCTGTCGATCCGCAAAGGCGAGATCTTCGGCATCATCGGCCGCAGCGGCGCAGGCAAGAGCACGCTGGTACGCACCCTGAACCTGTTGAACCGTCCCACCGCCGGGCGCATCCTGCTGGACGGCCAGGACCTGACCGCATTGTCGGCCGCCCAGCTGCGCGAAGCGCGTCGCGGCATCGGCATGATCTTCCAGCACTTCAACCTGCTCTCCTCGCGCAGCGTCTATGACAACATCGCGCTGCCGCTGGAACTGGCCGGCAAGAGCAAGGCGGAGATCGCCGCCAAGGTCGAGCCGCTGCTGGAACTGGTCGGCCTGACCGCG
>JAFAMT010000299.1 GCA_019233085.1 Herbaspirillum sp. | reverse complement strand
GCCCGAGCAGTACAATCCCGCGTAAAATACCGGTTCTCGCGGGTGTAGCTCAATGGTAGAGCAGGAGCTTCCCAAGCTTAAGACGAGGGTTCGATCCCCTTCACCCGCTCCAGTTTGCATATCTGCCGCCCTTCGCGCCTTGCCTGGCGCGACTTTCCGGGCCGCTCCTCACCGTTTCACGAGTCATCCATGTCTGAAAACAAATCCGGCAAGCCGCTGTTCTATGATCCCAGCGAGCGTCGCATCCGCAGTTTCGTTACCCGCGCCGGACGTGTGTCGGTAGCGCAAGGTCGTGCCCTGGAAGAACTGGGTCCGCGCTTCCTGCTGCCTTATGACAAGGCCCCCCTGGACCTGGATGCCACCTTCGGCCGTCATGCGCCCACCGTGCTGGAAATCGGCTTCGGCATGGGGGAGACCAGCGCCAGGATCTCGGCGCTGATGCCGGAGAAGAACTTCATCGGTGTGGAAGTCCACACCCCCGGCGTGGGTAGCTATCTGAAACTGATTGGCGAGGGCAATCTGGAGAACGTGCGCATCGTCCAGCACGATGCCGTCGAAGTACTGACCAACATGATCGCGCCCGATACGCTGGCAGGGGTGCATGTGTTCTTCCCCGACCCCTGGCACAAGGCGCGCCACAACAAGCGCCGCCTGATCCAGGGGCCCATGGTGCAGCTGATCAGCTCGCGCCTGGCGCCGGGTGGCTATCTCCACTGCGCCACCGACTGGGAAGAATACGCGGTCCAGATGCTGGAAGTACTCTCGGCGGAACCGACGCTGAAGAACACCGCGACCGATCCGTCCGGCTACGTTCCGCGCCCCGAGTATCGCAACACCACCAAGTTCGAGAACCGCGGCCTGCGCCTGGGGCATGGCGTGTGGGATCTGGTGTTCGAGAAGCGCGCCTGACCGCTACGCGCTGGTCGCTTCACCCGATGGCATGCCGTGCGCGGCATGCCATTTTCATTTCAGCTTGAACACCGCCACCGCATGCGACAAGGCCTCGGCCTGGAACTGCAGGCTCTCGGCGGCAGCAGCAGCCTGTTCAACCAGCGCAGAATTCTGCTGCGTGACACCGTCCATATGCACCACCGCCTTGTTGACTTCGTCAATGCCGGCGCTCTGCTCGCGGTTGGCCGTGTTGATCTCGTCCATGATGGCAGCGACCTTCTGGATCGCACCGATGATCTCTTCCATGGTGCCGCCAGCGCCATTGACCAGGCTGGAGCCGGCCGTGATCTTGCCCACCGAATCATCGATGAGTTCCTTGATCTCGCGCGCAGCCGTGGCGCTGCGCTGGGCCAGGCTGCGCACTTCCGAGGCCACCACCGCAAAGCCGCGGCCCTGCTCGCCGGCACGGGCCGCTTCCACAGCCGCATTGAGCGCCAGGATGTTGGTCTGGAAGGCGATGCCGTCGATGACGCTGATGATCTCGACGATACGATGCGAACTCTCTTCGATGGCTTGCATGGTCTGCACCACCGCTCCGACCATCTCCCCACCCCGACGCGCCACCCCCGTGGCCTGGTCGGCGAGCTGGTGGGCGTGATGGGTGTTCTCGGCGTTCTTTTGCACGGTGGAGGTGATTTCTTCCATCGAGGCGGCCGTCTCCTCCAGGGAACCCGCCTGTTCCTCGGTGCGTTCTGACAGGTCACGATTGCCGGCGGCGATCTCGGTGGCCGCGACCGTGATGGCGCCGCTGCCCGTGCGGACTTCGGAGACGATACCGGCAAGATTGTCGTTCATCTCCTTGAGCGAGTGCAGCAGTTGCGCCGTCTCGTCCTTGCCGATGACCTGCACCTGCGAACGCAGGTCGCCGGAGGCTACCGTCCGCGCGATCTGTACGGCCTGGCCCAATGGTCGCACGATGCTGCGCGCCAGCCACCAGGTGATACCCACGCCAGCGAGCAAGGCGATCGTGATCGACGCCAGCAGCAAGGCGCGCGCCTGGCGATAGTCGGAGAGGCTGTCGGTGTTCAGGGCTTCGCGCATGGTGTGGCTGTGCGCCAGCACTGCGGCCACCACATCGTCGATCATCTTGGTGGGCAAGCGATCCACGCCCTTGACCTGCTCGTCCACCCGCGCTACCGAAGCGGGATCATCGGGCAGATAAGACTTCAGGGCGGCCAGGTACTTCTCCAGCAATTCGGCATGGGCCTGCTGTGCCTTGACGGCGCTGCCGGCCTCCATGCCGATGCGGGGCATCAGCGATTCAAGCGTCTTGAGCTTGGCCTGGGTGGCGGCACTTTCATCGATGAAGGCTTGGCGGTACTTCGCGAAGGCCTCCGGATCCTTGCCGCGCAGCAGCGTGTTCTTCCACTCCTGCACCTGGATCTTGAACTGCACCTGGGCGCTGCGGGCGGCATCGACCGATTGCTCGATCAGGGCCGCCTTCTCCATGGCGACGCGGCCCTGGTCGTAGATCTCGCCCAGCACCATCCAGCCACGTATCCCCACAAAGGCCGTTGCCGCCAATAACAGGGCCGACAGCAGACCCAGGCGCACGCCAATCTTCAGGTCGTTGAGTTTCATTTTCGCTCCCCCGCGAAATGTCCGCGCGGCGGAGATTCGCCAGGACGGTCGAAACCATCATAGCCCGAAGATTTAGGCCGGGAATCAAAACATGGACAGGCGAACGCAAGTGACAGCTTCAGTGTCTTGCGCCGACAACGACACCTTCCTGCGTGCACGCTGGCGGTGCAACAAACGCCGTCCCGCCGCGAGAATTGACGAGGAAGTCAAGCCGCACGGGGGCGATCAGGCCGATGCCGGCTCAAGCCCCGCGATCAGCGCGATGATCTGGGCGCCATAGGTTTCCAGTTTCTTCTCCCCCACGCCAGTGACGTGCCGCAGCTCATCCAGCGATTGCGGCCGCGCCTTGGCGATCTCGCGCATGGTGGCGTCGTGGAAGATGACGTAGGCCGGCACGTTGTGCTCGCGCGCGGTTTCCACGCGCCACCAGCGCAGCTTCTCGAAGAGTGCCTGTTCCTCGCTGGAGAGATCGCTCTCGACGAAACCGGAACGCTGCGAGCTGCGCTTGGCCTTTTCGGGTTTCCGGTAACGCCGCAGCTGCACCTGTTGCTCGCCGCGCAGCACCGGACGCGCGGCTTCGGTGAGCTTGAGGGCGCTGTAGTTCTCGGCGTCCACGGTCAACATGCCCAGGGCGATCACCTGGCGCAGGATGGCGCGCCATTCGGCTTCGCCGCGATCGCTACCGACGCCGAACACCGAGAGCTGGTCGTGCCGCCACTGCTTGACGCGGTCACCATCGATGCCGCGCAAGACTTCGATCACATGACCGGGCGCGAAGCGCTGCTCGACCCGATAGACGGTGGACAACAGCTTCTGCACCTCGACCGTGGCGTCGAAAGACACTGGCGGCGTGAGGCAGGTATCGCAATTGCCGCAGGGGCCGGCCTGCTCGCCGAAGTAATCGAGCAAGCGCACGCGGCGGCAATGCAGGGTTTCGCACAGCGAGAGCATGGCGTCGAGCTTGCTGCCCTGCACGCGCTTGAAGGCCTCGTCGGCGTCGGACTCGTCGATCATGCGGCGCTGCTGCACCACGTCCTGCAGGCCATAGGCCATCCAGGCGTCAGCAGGCTGGCCGTCGCGGCCGGCGCGACCGGTTTCCTGGTAGTAGCCCTCGACGCTCTTGGGCAGGTCGAGGTGGCAGACGAATCGCACGTCGGGCTTGTCGATGCCCATGCCGAAGGCGATCGTGGCGACCATCACGATCCGGTCCTCGCGCAGGAAGCGCGCCTGGTTGGCAGTGCGCTGCGCATAGTCCATGCCGGCATGGTAGGCCAGGGCATCGATGCCTTCGCCACGCAGGAATTCGGCAGTCTCCTCGACCTTCTTGCGCGAGAGGCAGTAGACGATGCCGGCGTCGTCCGCATGCTCGCTCTTGATGAAGTCCAGCAACTGCTTGCGGCCGTTGGCCTTCTCGACGATCTGGTAGCGGATGTTGGGACGGTCGAAGGAGGAGACGAACTGGCGCGCGTCCTCCAGTTGCAGGCGATGGATGATCTCTTCGCGGGTCTGCTGGTCGGCCGTGGCGGTCAGCGCAATGCGCGGCACCTGCGGGAAGCGCTCGTGCAGTACCGACAGCTTGATGTACTCGGGCCGGAAATCGTGGCCCCATTGCGATACGCAGTGCGCCTCGTCGATGGCGAAAAGCGCGATGCGCGAGGCCTCCAAGAGTTCCAGGCAACGCGGCGTCATCAGGCGTTCGGGAGCGACGTAGAGCAGGTCCAGGTCGCCCTGGCGCAGGCGGCGTTCGATCTGCAGGGCTTCGTCGAAGCTCTGGGTCGAGTTGAGGAAGGCCGCGCGCACGCCCACTTCGGCCAGCGCGTCGACCTGGTCCTGCATCAGCGCGATCAGCGGCGAGACGACCACGCCAGTGCCTTCGCGCAGCAGCGCCGGCACCTGGTAGCACAGCGACTTGCCGCCGCCGGTGGGCATCAGGACCAGGGCGTCGCCGCCTTCGGCCACATGGTGGACGATCTGGCCCTGGTGGCCACGGAAGGAGGAATAGCCGAAAACCGTTTCCAGGACGTGCAGGGCGCGTTCTTGCAAGGGGGCCCCGGCGGGCAGGGAATCGAAATCGACCATGGGAAAAAAGCCGTGAAGCGTAGATGAGGCGAAGGCGCTATTTTATTGCAGCCAGCCCTGCGCCACCGCCACCAGCAGGAAAGCGCCCAGCGCGGCTCGATAAACGATGAAGGGCCATGTCGAGAATCGCTCCAGGAACTTCATCAGGCCCCAGATCGCCGCGAAGGCCGACAGGCTGGCCACGGCCAGGCCGAACAGCAACACGCCCCAGGCTTCCAGCGGGATATGCGCATGCAGCAGCACGGCCAGCTCCTTCAAGCCCGCCAGCGCGATGGCCGGCAGACCCAGCAGGAAGGAAAAGCGCGCCGCTTCCTCGCGACGGAAGTTCAGGAACAGCGCCGCCGTCAGCGTGGAACCCGAACGCGACACGCCCGGGATCAGCGCCCCGACCTGGGCCAGGCCGACGATGAGGGCATCGCGCAGGCGCATCTGGTCGACGCTGCGGCGATGGCGGCAGACCAGCTCCGAGATCGCCAGCAGGATGGCCATGCCGATGCAGGACCAGCCGATCACGGTGAGGCTGCGCAGGGGCGAGCCGCAGGCGTTGAGCACGTGCGACAGGGCCAGGCCGGCTATGCCGATGGGGATGGTGGCCAGGATGATGGCCACGGCCAGCTTGAACATGGGATCGTTGAAGTCGCGGCGACGCCAGGCTGACAGGCTGCCGCCGGTCACCGCCACGACGTCGCGGCGGAAATAGCTGATCACGGCGGCCAGCGCGGCCAGCTGCATGGCGGCCGAGAAGGCCGAACCGGGATCGTGCCAGCCGAGGAAGGCCGGCACCACGCGCATGTGGGCAGTCGAGGAGATGGGCAGCAGTTCGGTGATGCCCTGGACGATGCCCAGGAAGCCGATCTGTGCGTAATTCAGGGATGCGAAGCCGATATCGAGGCCGGCGCTGCAAACATTGGCCATGGGAATGTGCTCTGGAAGGGTTGGCGATGGATTTTATGGACCGCCGGCGAACTAGCTCGCCGACGGGTGCAGCAGTGTAACGCGGCTGGGGCGGCCGGTGACGACCGCCACCCGGTTTATTCGACCCAGGCCACCGCGCCGGTATAGGCCGTGACCAGCACGACAATGCCGAAGACGATGCGATACCAGGCAAACAGGGTGAAATCGTGCGAGCTGATGTAGCGCAGCAGCCAGCGCACGCACAGGAAGGCCGAGACGAAGGCGGCCACGGTCCCCACGGTAAACAACGGCACATCGGCCGCCGACAGCAGGGCGCGTTCCTTGTAGAGCGAATAGATGGTGGCGGCGAACAGCGTCGGGATGGCCAGGAAGAAGGAGAACTCGGTGGCCGCCTTGCGCGACAGGCCGAACATCATGCCGCCGATGATGGTGGCGCCCGAGCGGCTGGTACCAGGGATCAGGGCGAAGGCCTGGGCGATGCCGACCTTGAGGGCGTCCAGCGGGGTCATGTCGTCCACCGTCTCCACGCGGGCCGAGGCCATGCGCAGGCGGTCCTTGTTGCGGCGTTCCACCCACAGGATGATGAGGCCGCCGACAATGAAGGCAATGGCCACCGAGACCGGGTTGAACAGCACTTCCTTGATGCGGCGGCTGAACAGGAAGCCCAGGATGGCTGCCGGCAGGAAGGCGATGATCAGGTTGAGGATCAGGCGTTGTGCGCGACGGTCGGTGAACATGCCACCCAGCACGGTGGCGATGCGTACCCGGTATTCCCAGCAGACGGCCAGGATGGCGCCGGCCTGGATGACGATCTCGAAGACGTCGGCTTTTTCCTTGGAGAAACCCGGGCCCGTGAACTGCAGCAGGCTATTGGTCAGGATCAGGTGGCCGGTGGAGGAAATGGGCAGGAATTCAGTCAGGCCTTCGACGATGCCCATGATGAGCGCCTTGAGCGCGAGGAGAGTATCCATACGGTGGCGGGGAGCTGTTTCTCGTGGAGTTGAAAGGAAATGAGGGAAAAAACGGCTTTTTGACTGTGCGCATCGTCAAAAGGTGCTGCAACGCGGCGAAATTCTACCGTACCGGCCGGGGCTTCCCCACATGGCTCGTGTGAATTCGCGCTAACATGCCGCTTTCAATGCATTCACACTGATCAAGCCGGCCATGAGCGAATTCATCATCTATCACAACCCCAAGTGCGGTACCTCCCGCAATGCCTTGCAAGGCCTGCGTGATGGCGGCGTCGAGCCGACCATCATCGAATACCTGAAGAATCCTCCCGACCGCGCCACGCTGAAGAAGCTGATCGCCGACATGGGCGTCCCGGTGCGCGAGGTCGTGCGCGCCAAGGAAGACCTCTACAAGGAACTGGGACTGGACGATCCGGCCGTGGGCGACGAGCAGCTCATCGATGCCATGCTGGCCCACCCGGTGCTGATCAACCGCCCCATCGTGGTCACCCCCAAGGGGACGCTGCTGGTGCGGCCTAGCGAGCGGCTGGCAGAAATCTTTCCCTGAGCATCCGGCGGGCGTCAACGGGTAGCCGGCGCCGTCGCAGCCTCCAGCGCGCCCAGCCAGAACATGGCGGATTCGCGGCTGTCACCGCACATCTCCACCGACGGCTGCAAGCCGCCGCAAAAGGCCGGTCGCTCGGGGCGGCCGAACAGGCGGCAACGCAGTTGCTCATCCAGCTGTATGCAGGCAACGCCTGCCGGCTTGCCCGCGGGCATGCCCGGGATAGGGCTGGTGATGGAAGGAGCGATGCAGCAGGCGCCACAGCGATCTCGGCAATTCATGGCATCTCGCAAGGTGAACAGGGCCGCATTGTAGCGCCTTTGCACCTGCCACCGCCTCACGGACGACTGGCCGCAGACGGCCCGCCTTGACGCCTCGGCCATTGGCACTTACATTGCCCACTCCCGGTAAGCATGTCTCTCATGTCAGCAACAGCCAAAGAACCGCGTTGGGAACGACGCAAGCAGGACCGCCCGCAGGAATTGCTGGCGGCGGCCTTGCAATTGTTCGTCGAACGCGGCTACGCCGCCACCCGCCTGGAAGATGTGGCGGCCCTGGCCGGTGTCTCCAAGGGCACCCTCTATCTTTATTTCGATGGCAAGGAAAGCCTGTTCAAGTCGGTGGTGCGCGCCAACATGCTCCCCCTGCTGGACGAGGCCGAGGCCCGTGTCGACCGCCACGAGGGCAGCAGCGCCGAATTGCTATGCGAGCTGATCCGCAATTGGTGGGAGGCGGCCTCGCACTCCGGCCTGAAGGGGATTTCCAAGCTGATGGTGGCAGAATCGGGGAATTTCCCCGAACTTGCCCGCTTTTATCATGAGGAAATCATCGCCCGCAGCGATGCCACCGTGGTGCGCGTGCTGGAACGCGGCATGGCGCGTGGAGAATTCCGCCGCATCGATGCCGAGGCGATGAAAAAGGTCATCGTGGCACCGGTGCTCATGCTCATGCTGTGGGACCAGTCGCTGCCCCCTTGCGACATCGCCCCCATCGATACCGACGCCTACCTCAAGAGCCTCATGGACCTGTGCATCCACGGCCTGAAAGCCTGAACCCGACGCCTCCGGCATGTTGCACTGAGGAAAACCCGCAACAAATCCCTGATAGAGACCATCGGCAGGCCGCTTTCACCGCAGAGATGAGCTGATTAGCGCTGCGGTGTTTGATAAAATGCTGCCTTTCCGTCGCTACTAGATTAGAGCCACCGCCATGAACATCGAACAAGCCCGCTTCAACATGATCGAACAGCAAATCCGTCCCTGGAACGTGCTGGCGCAGGATGTGCTGGACCTGCTGACGGTCGTCAAGCGTGAAGAATTCGTCCCGGCCGCCTATCGCAGCCTGGCCTTCTTCGACACCGAAATCCCGCTGCCGGGTGGCGAGAACATGCTGGCGCCGAAGATCGAAGCGCGCATCCTGCAGGAAGCCAACGTCAAGAAGCATGAATACGTGCTGGAAATCGGCGC
>JAFAMT010000027.1 GCA_019233085.1 Herbaspirillum sp. | reverse complement strand
GTCGATGCTGGTGGCCACGGCGGTCAGGGCCAGCATGATCACCGACTGCTTCTGCGGACCAGCTTCGGCCTCTTCCTCCTCCTCGCTGCAGCCTTCGTGGATCATGCGCAGGCCCAGCACCAGCAACAGCACGAAGGCGATCCAGTGATCCCATTGGGCCACCCACTTGCTGGCCACGGAACCGGCGAACCAGCCGATGAGCGGCGTGATGGCTTCGATCACGCCGAACAGGAGGCCGATGCGCAGGGCTTGCAGCAGGCGTGGCTTCTGCATGGCGGCGCCCTTGCCGATGGCTGCCGCAAAGGCGTCAGTGGACATCGCAAGCGCGAGGAGAACGAGAGCGGGGAAATTCATGAACGGGGTTCCTTGGCCGGGCGAAGTCCATGGACGCGCCTGCGCGCCCAGCCTGGCCGCAGGAAACGTCTATGGTCTCGCCTACCTGATTGGCTACCCGCGCCACGGCAATGTGTTGCCGAGAATGTTGACACGGGCTCTTCCGGTGGGCCCGGAAGCTGGCTACTCCCCAAAGAGAAGCCCGGATTTTAAACGATTGCGGCCTGGCAGTACAAGTTGCAGGATGGGATGTAGCATGTCGACGACACGGCGACACGATTCGTATTGCCGCATCATCAGGACCTCAGGTCTTCCCGCTGCAGGCTCAGAGACCCACCAGTTGCGTGCCATGCGCGCGTACTGTCGCGGGATCGCTCTGCAGCAAACCGAGCGTGCCGACCTGCTCCAGTGCCTGGCGGCGGCGGGTAGCACCCTCGGCGGCACGGCCGTCGCGGTCATCCTGCAACTGGGCCGCGAAGTCGCGCACGATCTGCGCCTGCAGCGGCGTATGGGTGCTGCTGACCAGGTCGCCCATGACGTACTTGCTCACCCGGGTGTCCTGGCTGGCCGACTGGCTCACGCGCGCCCGCACCAGGTAGCCCAGGCGGTAGCCGATATCGACCTGGCTGCTGGCCTGGTCGTCGATCTGGTGGTAGGTGTAGTTCTGCGATTGCCGGCTGGTGTCCAGCCGCAACGGCAGGTCCGCCTGCAGGGACTCGTGGTAGGAGGCCTTGAGGGAGGAACTGCTGCGCTGCAGGATGCCACGGTCGGCCTGGCTGTTACCGGAAAGGGTGGTCTGTTGCGAGACCTGGTAATCGAAGCCGTCGACCTCGTCATGACGCAACGGATTGGGGGTGGAGGTCGCACCGGTGATGGAGGCCGTGAAATCGGCCAGGCCCGAGAGCATGCTGCGGTCATCGCTGCTGGCTGACAGCAGCGGCGCCGGACCGACGCTGGCCGCGCCTGCGGACCGGGCGCTGCCATTGAGTTGCGAGAAGGCGTCCTTGAACAGCGTGGTCAGTGCGCCATCTGCATGGCCGCGGTCGGCGGCGCTGTCGAACTGCTGCAGGTAATTGGCGATGGCGCGCTGACGCTGCTCGGCGCTGCCGGTGACGGCATCCTTGCCGGCCTCGACCTGGACCTTCATGCTGCCGGCCGTATTGCTCAGTGCCACGCTGCGCTGGCTGGCATCGGCATGGAACTGCACGCTGGTGCCACCGGAGAGGCTGGCCTTGAGATCGATGGAAGCCAGCTGGCTGCTGTCGAACTGCATCAGCCCACCCAGCGACAGCTTGGGCGGCTGTGCGGCCAGGCCCTGGACCACCGCCTCGAAGGCGTCGCCCAGCTGGCCCAGCGCGGCGCGCTCGTCATCGGTGAGCTTGCCCTCGGTCAGCCTGGCATCGACGGCCACGCCATCGCCATTGGCCGACAGGCTCAGCTCGACCTTCGCGCCCGAGGCGGTGGTGACCGACAGGCTCACGGCGTCGCTGCCGAAACGGTGCAACTGATCGCGCAGGATCGCCTGGACGCCACTGCTGCCCTGGCGAGCCTGGTCCGATACCAGCATCGATTGGGCGTAGGCGGTATTGCCCGTCCCCAGCAGGGTGGCCTGGTCCACCAGCGCCCGGCCCAGACCCTTCCAGCGCGTACCCAGGTCACCCGCGCTGGCGCCGGCGAGCATGCGGGTGGAAATGGTATCGGTCTGCGCAGCTTCCCAGATGGCACGTGGCGGCGAGGACGTGCCGTCCATCAGGCCCGAGGACGAATACAGGGACAGCGCCGGGGACGCGCCCTGCCCCAGCGAGGTGGTGGTGCTGGCCGACGGCGCTGCCGCCGACGTGGACGTGGCAGCCGCCATCGACGAGGACGACGATGCAGAAGACGACGACGTCGGCGTCACATAGGTCGGCACGGAGAGCAGCGGTGCAAGAGTGGTCATGGGCACGGGACAGCAACAGGCGATAACGCCTCTAACGGCCCGGGCCGGCAAAGCTTTAGCTCAACGCACGCCCCGTGTCGACACGCGCCGTATTGGCATGACCTAGTGCGGCGGGTGTCCTGCAGGATCGACGTGGGTCATCACATCCAGCACAGGATGTGCCTCCAGCACCCGCTGGCGCGCGGCGGTGGCGATGGCATGACCTTCGGTGACGGTGATCTCGCCATCGATTTCCAGGTGGACATCGACCAGCGTCATGTCGCCCATGCGGCGCGTGCGCAGGTCGTGCAAGCCTTGCACGCCGGGCGTGGCCATCAGGGTGGCACGGATGGCCTGGGTTTCCTCGGTCGATACGGCGCGGTCCATCAGGTCGTTGAGTGCGCTCCAGAAGAATCCCCAGCCGGTGCGCGAGACCATCAGGCCCACCACGGCAGCGGCGACCGGATCGAGCAGCGTGAAACCGGCCAGGTTGCCCACGATGCCCAGCGCCACCACCAGCGAGGAGGCCGCATCCGAACGCGCATGCCAGGCATTGGCCACCAGCAGGCTGGAGCGCACCCGCTCGGCGATGCGCAGCATGTAGCGGAACAGCAGTTCCTTGGACAGCAGCGCCACCAGGGCCACCCACAGCGCGGCCACATGGACCGGCGGCGTATGGCCGTAGTCCTGGATCTTGTGCGCGGCCGTGAACAGCATGCCGATACCCACGGCCAGCAGCAGCGCACCCAGCGCCAGGGAAGCGGCGGTTTCGTAACGCTGGTGACCGTACTGGTGGTCCTCGTCGGCTTGCTTGCGGCTGTGATGGCCGGCCAGCAGCACCACGAAGTCCGACACCAGGTCGGTGAGGGAATGGATGCCGTCGGCAATGAGCGCCTGCGAACCCGACAGCAGGCCCGCCGTGATCTGCAACATCACCAGGACGATGTTGACCACGATGCTGACCAGGGTACTGATGCGGCCAGCACGATGACGTAGGTCGTCATCCTTGAAATCGTCTATTTGGGTACTTAACATAAAAATAACTTTAAGAGCCTAATCTAGAGCATTTGACGGCAAACCTTGTGCAATGGATGAAATTGCTGGATCATCTTGCCACATCACAATGTCAGCCGTATGTCGCCAGGGGGGCTATGGTCGGCGATTTCGCCCGTGTGTGCAAACTTTCAATCCCATATGGCGTGGCGGGTTGACCACGCCAGCACAGCAACTCTCCCCCGCGCATGAACATCACCGCCCGCAGCAGCGTGCGGGATGAGACCGGTATCTCCGGTGCAGCAATACATCGAGGATCAGCATGAACCAAGCAACCCCGCAACCGTTGTCGTTTGCGTTCGACAGGGCCAGCGGCGAACTGAGCGCAACCTATACGCCCACGGCCGGTTTCCCGCCGCTGACGCTGGCCTACCTGAAGCAGGCCATGGCCGATCATGGGCTCACCAAGCTGTTCTTCCAGGATTCGGTCCTCAATGGCTTCGTGCGCAAGGCCGAGGAGACCAAGGAAAGCGTGACCCAGGTCATCGCCGAGCGCCGCGATGGCGAATTCTCGCTGGAGGTGGCCGACGACCTCATGACTGCCTCGCTGACCCTGGTGCCGCCCTATGCGGGCCGCGCCAAGAGCGTGGAGGTGGTCAATGCGATCCGTGCTGCCGGCATCACCTACGGCATCCTGCACGAGCAGTTGCGCGCGGCGCTGTCGGCCGGCTCCTGCGACAAGCTGGTGATAGCCCAGGGCCTCATGCCCACGCCTGCCGAGCCGGCCCGTTTCGAAAGCCTGCTGGAGCAAAAGGAAGAGGAGCTCTCCGACATCGACGATGACGCCATGGTCTCCTATGCCGACATGGCGCACATCCTGCTGGTATCGGTGGGCGATCCGCTGATGCGTCGCATCCCGCCGGTGCCGGGCAAAGATGGCATCGATATCCGTGGCGGCAAGGTGCCGGCACGCCCCATCGCCGATATCGCCTTCGCCAAGGAATGCGTGGGCGCCGAACCCAGCCCCGACGATCCGGACCTGCTCATCGCCATGGTGCCGGGCCAGCCTACGCTGATCAAGAATGGCGTGAAGGTCAATCCAGTCATCGACGTGGAAAACGTCGACCTCTCCACCGGCAACCTTACCTTCGAGGGCACGGTGCGTGTCTCAGGCGACGTGCTCACCGGCATGAAGATGCACGTGGGCGGCGACGTGGTCGTCAATGGCACCGTCGAAGCCGCCGAGATCGTGGCCGGCGGCAATGTGGTGGTCAAGGGCGGCGTGATCGGGCATAGCGAAGGCGTGGCCGCGCAGGCCGGCACCACGGCCATCGCCTGTCGCATCAGCTCGCAGAAATCGGTGCAGGTGATGTTCGCCGAGAGCGCCCATATCGAAGCGGCCGAACGCATCCTGGTGCTGGGCAATGCACGTCACTGCGAACTGCTGGCCGGTGACGAGATCACCGTCGGCAAAGGCAACCCGCGTACCGGCCACATCATCGGCGGGCGTATCGAGGCCACCAATATCATCCGCGCCAATGTCATCGGCGCCCCGACCATGACGCACACCCGCATACAGGTCGGCCTGGATCCCTACCTGGAAGAGAAGATCGCCATCAAGGAGCAGGAATACACGCGCAAGGTGGCCGAGCTGGACCGTACCATCAAGCAGCAGAGCTACTACAAGCTCAATCCCGACAAGGCCACGCCGGAAATCCTCTTCGAGACCAGCGACAAACGCAAAGCGCTGGCCTACGAGGTCAAGGTGCTGCTGGAAGAAGTCAGCCAGATGAAGGAGGGCATGGTCGCCGCCGAGGATGCCCGCATCATCGTCGCCAAGGCCGTCCACGAGGGCAGCGAGTTGCGCATCGGTCACGAAGCCTGGCCGGTGCAATCCGACCTGGGCGGCGGGACGGCGCAACTGTTCGAAGGCGATATCCGCTACAACCCGAAGAAATGAGGCCGCGGCCTCGCTGTGGATAAGTCATCCTGCGCCAGCGAGGATGGACTTATCCACACCCCATCCCGAGAAGCGCCCATGCAAGATACCCTCCCCCGTCCCGACCTGGAGCAGTTACGCGAACTGGCCCGCCAAAGCGCCGCCATCACCCAGGACTGCAATTGCCGTAGCGTCGACAGCAGCGGCTGGATCAGTCTGCCGCTATCGCTGCCGGAAACCCAGCTGGTCGATATCGCCACGCTCATCGCCGATCCCTACGACGAACCGACCTTCACCGAATACCATCCCGATGGCACCCGCTATGCCTCGCCGGAGGCGCCCATCGCGCCGGCCTGGTATCCCTACAATCGCTGCAATATAGCCCGCTGCCAGCAATGCGGACGTCACCTGCTGCGCTACATGGAGGCCGGCGGCTATTTCGTCGACCGCCGCATCCGCGCGCTGGAGCGGCCTGAACTGATCGTGGACGGCACCTGAGGCAGCAGCTCAGCCGCGACTGAGGCGGCTGGCCATCAGGATCTGATACAGCGTATCGGCCGGGCGTGACAAGCGCCGCGCCGTCAGCGCCACATATTCCACATCGGGCAGGCGCGGCAAGGCCGCATGATTGAGCGGCGGCACCAGGTCGCGCGAGCCCAGGTGCTGCGGCAGGGCTGCCAGGCCCAGGCCGCCGCGCGCGGCCGCCATGCAGCCGGCATGGCTACCACTGGTGCAAACGATGCGCCAGTGATGGCCGGACTTGCCCAGCGCCTGCAAGGTGGCCGCGCGAGTGATGCTGGGTTCGGGCAAGAGGATCAGGGGCAGCGGCTCGGCCAGGTCGACCAGGGTGTCGGGGCGCGTGAGCCACTGCATCGGGGTAGAGAACATGCTATGTCCGCGCGCCTCACCGGCACGCCGCTTGCCCACCAGCAGGTCCAGCTTGCCCTGGTCCATCGAGGCGTAGAGTTCACTGGTCAGGCCGATGGTGATCTCCAGCTCCACTTCCGGGTGCTGGCTGCGAAAGGCCGCCAGCATGTCCGGCAGCGGTCCCATGGCGAGGTCGTCGGAGGTGCCGAAGCGCACCCGCCCACGCAGGCGCGGCGCGCTGAACTGGGCCTCGGCGCGGGCATGCGCCTGCAGGATCAGGCGCGCATGCACCAGCAGGCTTTCGCCATCGGCGGTCAGCGCCAGCGAATGGGTATCGCGCACGAACAGGCGCCGCCCCAGGCTCTCTTCAAGCCGGCGGATATGGTCGCTCACGCTCGATTGCGTCAGGCCAAGCTGACGCCCGGCCTCGGTGAAACTGGCCGAGGCGGCGGCGGTGGTGAAGGTCTGCAGCCAGACAGGATTGAGCATGGAGACATTATCATCGGATTTTTCGATGACAGTCAACGCGATCAAAGGGGTTCCCGATGGCCCTGGCTTTTCCTATCATCTGTACAAAGCCATCCTCCATCCTCTCCATTGCAGATCATGAACCGCTTCCTTCCCGATCGCTTCACCCAGCTGCTCATCGGCACCGTGCTGCTGGCCACGCTCTTCCCCGCCACCGGGGCTTTCGAACAATGCATGCATATCGCCAGCAACGTGGCCATCTCGCTGCTGTTCTTCCTGCATGGCGCCAAGCTCTCGCGCGAGGCGGCGCTGTCGGGCCTGAAGCAGCCGCGCCTGCACCTGCTGACGCTGGCCTCGACCTTCATCCTGTTCCCGCTGCTGGGCCTGGCCTTGAAGAGTGCCGCCCCGGGCCTGCTGACGCCGCAATTGTGGATGGGCGTGCTGTTCGTCTGTACGCTCTCCTCCACCGTGCAATCGTCGATCGGCTTCACCTCGATTGCGCGCGGCAACGTGCCGGCGGCCATCTGCGGCGCCACCGCCTCCAACCTGCTGGGCATCCTGCTCACGCCACTCCTGGTGACGCTGCTGCTGCATCGTCATCACGAGGGCAATGGCCTGTCGCAGGTGGTGAGCATCCTGCTGCAACTGCTGCTGCCCTTCGTGCTGGGCAACGTGCTGCGTCCCTGGATCGGCGCCTGGATCAATCGCCACAAGGTGATCGTCAACGTGGTCGATCGCGGCGGTATCCTGCTCTCGGTCTATGCCGCCTTCAGCGCCGCCGTCGCACAGGGCATCTGGCACCTGTTCCCGCCGGCCCAGCTGGCCGTGCTGGTGCTGGTCAACGCGGTGCTGCTGGGCGCGGTGCTGCTCATCACCACCTATGGCGCCCGGGCCCTGAAGATGCCGCTGGGCGACGAGATCGTGCTGGTGTTCTGTGGCTCCAAGAAGTCGCTGGCCTCGGGCATCCCCATCGCCTCGGTGCTGTTTGCCGGCGGTGGCGCGGCCGTGGTGCTGCTGCCCATCATGCTGTTCCACCAGATGCAACTGATGCTGTGCGCGGTGCTGGCACGCCGCTACGCCGCGCGCAACGACCAGGGCGAAGCTCAGCCGCAGCAGGCGGTGGCACTGGCCTCGGGACGCTGAGGCGGTCCCCTTCTTTTTCTCCTGGCGCGAGGGCTACTGACACCACGTTGTCAGTAGCCCTCGCGCATGATGCCGTCCATGCCACAGGGCATGCCCCTCCATCAACCCGAGAGAAAAGGAAGAACACCATGCAAACCCAAGTCAACTGGTTCGAGATCGCCACCAAGGACCTGCAACGCGCCACCCGCTTCTACGAGAGCGTCTTCGCCACCACGCTGCGCCAGGAGACCATCTCCGAGGGCATGCCGATGGCCATCTTCATGCGCGACGACGGCCAGTCCTGCGGCTGCCTGACCGGGGGCGACTGGATCGAGCCGTCCACGCAAGGCACCCTGGTCTACCTGGATGCCGGTCCCTCCATCCAGGCCGTGCTGGACCGGGTCGAAGCCGCCGGTGGCAAGATCGCCATGGACCGCACCGAGCTGCCCAGGGATATCGGCTACATCGCCCATTTCATCGACAGCGAAGGCAATCGTGTCGCGCTGCATGCGATGAACTGAGCTCCACCCTCCGGCGGCGGCCATGCATTGCATAGCAGCATCAAAGCCTGTGGCGGCCCTGCCGCATGCATGCCAGAATGGCGCGCATCTTTTCCCTGCCAAGCTGCCATGCGTCGAGCCGACCGCCTCTTCCAGATCACCCAGTACCTGCGCGGACGCCGCCTCACCACCGCACGCCAGCTGGCCCAGTGGCTGTCGGTGTCCGAGCGCACGGTCTATCGGGATATCCGCGACCTGTCGCTTTCCGGCGTTCCGGTCGATGGCGAAGCCGGCGTGGGCTATCGCATCAAACCGGGTTTCGACCTGCCCCCGCTGATGTTCAATGCCGACGAAATCGACGCCCTGGTGATCGGCATGCGCATGGTGCAGGCCTGGGGTGGCCCGCAGCTGGGCGCCTCGGCGGCATCGGCGCTTGCCAAGGTGGTGCTGGCGCTGCCCAAGGAGAAGCGCGATTTCGTCGAGGCCACGCCGCTGTTCGCGCCGGCCTTCGGAGATGACCGCGGACAGGGCGACCGGCTGGAAGCCATCCGCCAGGCCATCGGCAGCCGTAACAAGCTGCTGCTGCACTATTGCGACGCCCAGCAACGCGTCACCCGGCGCGTGGTGTGGCCGCTGGCGCTGGCCTTCTTCGGCGGCACCTGGGTGCTGGCCGCCTGGTGCGAGACGCGCGAGGATTTCCGCTCCTTCCGCCTGGACCGGGTACAGCAGTTGGACCAGGAGGGCCACTACCCCGACCGCAACGGTCGCCGCCTGCCAGATTTCGTGCGCGCCATGCGCCGCCAGTCCGGCAAGCAGCAGCAGGCCCGCGACAGCGGCTGAAGCCACACGCAAAAAGCGCATATCAAGCTGCGGATTGATTCGTTCGCGCTGGCAGGCTATGGGTTTAGGCTAAGTTCGTCATCCACTCACGCCACTCCCTCATGCGACCTGCCACCCCCGCGCGTGCCGCTGCCACGCCCCCTGCTCCCGCCGCCGTTTCGCTGGCCGACCGCTGTGTGCTGTGCGTGGGCGGCCTGACTGGCGCGCGCAATCATTATCGCGCCGAGATCGAGACGCGGGATGGCCGCTTCCTGCATCACGACGGCGGCCGGGAAGACAACCTGCACCGTCTCACACCGATGCTGGCGGCCGCCGACATCGTCATCTGCGCCTCCGGCAACATCAGCCACAACGCCTACCACCTGGTCAAGAGTACCTGCAAGAAGCTGGGCAAGCCCTGCGTGCTGGTCAAGGGCACCGGCATCGCCTCCTTCCTCGACGGGCTGGGCAACCTGGTGCAGGAAGACGGCGTACACCACGGCCCCTCGGCGCGCGGCGACCGCGTGGTCCGGCGTAGCAGGTGAGAATCCGCCCGCAAAAAACATGCTGATTGGAAAAATAAGCAAAAGCCCCCTACAATCGACTCCCTGGCCTGCATTGCCCGCAACATCCGGCCGCACCGACAACTTGCCTGCAAGGCAATCTCCTGGGAGTCCGCTTGAACATCGCACGTCGCCTGGCCATGAGCCTGCAGGCGCTAGTACTGGCTGCTTCGGCCAGCGTCGCACCGATCGCGCAAGCGGCCCCCCCGCAACCTCAACCCGGCTTCGGCATTGAGGTCGGCAACGCCTTGCTGTGCCTGAACCAGCTCAACAGCAAGTATTTCTTCGACTACCTGGTCGCCGCCTTCGGGCCGCCCTACAAGACCGAGGGCGGGGCCTACTGGTTCAAGGCCACCAACATCACGTTGTGGGGCATGCAGGCTACCGATTTCCTGGTCAACGACAGCAGCAGCCAGGCCGATTTCATCGGCGCCTATTTCAAGACCACACCGGTCAAGCTCACCGATGCCATCCGCGATGCACTGGGCATCCGCTTCACGCCCGAGGATGATTCCGCCTATCCGATGCGGCAATCGCAGGCCGGCAGCAAGATCGTCTATAACGATACCAATGCCAAGATGTATTGCGCCAAGTCCAAGTACCTGGTGCCGGGGCCGGAGCAACCCTGAGCGGCGCCGCGCCTGTCCCCATGAAAAATGCCGTCCGGTTCGCACCGGACGGCATTGTCATTTCTGCCCGCGCCAATGCTGGCGCAGCGCCCAGAATCAGGGTTGCGCCCCGGATTTCCTGAGGTCTTCCACGGTGCGGATGCAATCCCGTCCGCCGGCCCGGGCCAGCTCCAGGGCCTGCTCCGACTCGCGCAGCACGGTATCGGGTTCATCGACCTGGCGCTGCGGCGTGACCGAGGAAATGCCGATGCTGATGGTCACGCGACCGGTCGGGCTGGCGCTGTGGGGGATGTCGAGCAATTCGATGGACTTGCGGATGCGCTCGGCCACGATCAGGGCGCCTTCCAGCTTGGAGCCGGGCAGCAGGACCGCGATTTCCTGGGTGCCGAAGCGCGAGAGCAGGTCTTCCGGACGCACGTTGGTATCGCGGATGGCGCTACCCACGCGACGCAGCACCTTGTCTCCGGCCATGCGGCCGTAGAGCTCGTTGTACTGGTCGAAACGGTCGATGTCGATCATGATGATCGCCAGCGACAGGTTGGTACGGGCGGCGCGATTGAATTCTTCCTGCAGGCCGCGCTCGAACTGGCGGCGATTGGCCAGGCCCGTCAGGGCGTCTTCCAGGCCCACGCGGGAGAGTGTCTTTTCCATTTCCTCCAGGTGCTGGCGGGCGTCGTCACGTTCCTCGACCAGTTGCACGCGCTGCTGCTGCAGGCTGACCAGGCTGGCTTCCAACTCGGAAAGGGGGCGTAGCAAGGCGCGCAGCAGCCCCCAGGAAAGCGCCGCCGCCACCAGCACCAGGATCACCGCGGTGACGATCAGGCCTTGCGATGCAGTCCCGGCGCTGGTGCTGACTGCCTCCGCCGTCAGCACCACGGCGGTAATGAGCACGACCGTCGCGGTGGCCAGGGTCAGGCGGGTATGGAGTTTCTGTGACAGGGACATAGGCTGGAAACCGACTTTCGTTTGGCTAGATATTTCGGACGAGAAGCAGCAAGACGCAGAACAAACGCCGGGCGCAACGATGACGCCCGGCAATACCGGACACGCGAAATCCTACAGGCTCAGGCCCGGCGATGCAATGCACAGTTGCGCTGCCGGGCTCTGCCGGGGCCGCGCGTCAGGCTCAGGCCACCTGCAAGGCGCGCAGCAGGGGCAGCCGGGTACGGGCAAACAGGTGGGCCTGGGTCGCCAGCTCGGCTAGGTTCTCGGCTTCGCCTTCAAGCCGCACGCCCTCGCGCACCAGGCGCTTGCCCTGGGCCGCGATATGGCGCCAGACCAGGGCTGGCCAGGCGTCGATGTCGTCGCCACAGTCCTGGCGGGCCAGCAGGAACAATTGCTCGATGCGGTCGACCCGCACCCCGCCGCCGGTGACGGGACTGACCAGGTGGCCGATATCGCCCGCCTCGGCCACCGGCAATGGCAGCGCGGCGCGCTGCAGCAGGTAGGCGTTGAGCGCACCGGCACGTCGCGCCACCTGCGCGCGCGCGGCGGCATCGGTCTCGGCAGGCAAGGGGGCGGCATGCCCCGTGCCGATCAGCATGAGCACCGAATCGAGCACCTGCGACAGGTTCAGGTTGCGGTGCGCCAGCGAGGCGGCCAGGTCCACCAGGGTATGGGGCAGGTAGTCCGAGAGCGCCTGCAGGATGGGCTCGTAGATCAGGCGGTTGAGGGTGATCTCCGAGGCCACGTTCTGGATCGTCAGCGGCACCTTGTCGGGCTCGGTGAGCAGCACCACGCTTTGCAGCGCCAGTGCCTGCACCCGCTGACGTTCATCCATGACTTGCGCGCCACGTACCCAATAATCACGCCGGAATTGCTGGTTGACCATGAAATCGCGCACGCTCTGCTGCAGCACCGGATCGCCGATCTCCTGCATCAGCTGGCGTTGCGCCGGCGTCAGGTTGGCCATGTCGAGGTGATCGGCATAGTGCGAGGAACAAGCGAACTGCAAGCCCGCCTGGGCCAGCTGGCGATGCATGTCGGCAAAGGATTCGGCATGCCAGTCGCGATTGAAGTATTCGTGGGCCAGGTAGCTGTGGCTTTGCTGCTGCAGGAGCTTGAGGCGGTCGCGCATGAACGGGTTGGCCTGGGCATAGACCGGGTCGGCCTCGAACATGCGCGTGGCAAAGGCCAGCGCGGCATCGATGCGCGCGGCCGTGGGCAAGCCCTGTTCCTCGTTGCCGGCCTGCTGCGTGTGCTGCACCAGCAGGTCACGCAGGGGCATGAAGGCCGACCAGCCCGGCTGGGTGTTGTAGCTGATGTAAAGCACGCCACCCGGCTTGAGCTTGCGGTCGATGAAATCGAAGATGATGGCGCGGTTCTCCTGCGACACCCAGCTCCAGATGCCATGCAGGGCGATGAAGTCGAAATCGGGCAGGTCATCGCGGCGGCAGAAGCGCGAAAAGCTGGAGTCCTCCATCTGCGCACCGCTGCCGCTGGCGGCAGCCAGCTCCTGGGCGAAGGCCGCCTGGTGCGGATTGAAATCGTTGCCCCACCAACGCACCGTCGAGGCCGCTGCATGGAAGTTGGTCGACAGGCCCTGGCCGAAGCCCAGCTCGCAGGCGGTCTGCACCGCCGGTGCCTGCAGGCCGTGGAAGGCAAAGGCCAGCGGCAGGCGCGCCGGATTCATGCCCGGATAGTAGCCGTAGGTATAGGCGATATCGACGACGTAGCCGTCATTCCAGTTGTTCAAGGCGGGCTCCCGCGACAAGGATGGGCGTTGGTTGAAATGTCAGTTCTTGCCGTCACTGCCGCCCTGCCCCTGTGCAGCGGCCAGTGCGGTATATTTGTGAGAATTGCCGCGCGCCAGTTCGACCGGATACTTGCGGCGATTCAACTCCATCTTCTCCAGCACGGCGCTGCGCAGGTCCACGCCGGTATGGTCGGCCAGCTGGATCAGGTAGACCAGCACATCGGCCATCTCGTGCCGGATGCCCTCGCGGGCGGCGTCGTCCAGTTCGGCATCGGCGCCCGTGGGCAGCCACTGGAAATGCTCCACCAGCTCGGCCACCTCCACCGACAGTGCCATGGCCAGGTTCTTTGGCGTGTGGAAACGCAGCCAGTCACGTTCGCTGGAGAAGGTGCGGATCAGGTCACGCAGTTCATGGAGATCGGAAGCGGGATCAGCAACGGGATCAGCAGCAGGATCAGAGGCAGGATGAGAAGCAGTCATGGCGAAGAAGCAGTGGGTCTTGATCTGTGGTCAGGTCCCCACTTTATCACCAACCCACACAGGGGCCGGCGACAGGCTTGATCTGGGACAGGTTTCAAGTGCGAGGTTTAGTGCACAATGTGGCGAACATCCGTGACATTCTGACGACCATGATGATACTTCTGCGTTCCCCATTGCGTCTTCTCACGCAGCTTCCGCTGGTGCTGGCGCTATCGCTGCCGGTGCTGCTGGGAGCCTGCGACCGCACGGTGGACAAGCAGCTGGCCGACTATGACGCGGCGCAAATCACCCTGGGCGTGACGCCCAAGCAATTCGCGGCGCGCTTCAATGAGCGGCTGCACGTGGTGCTCACCGAAATGAACGTCGACGAGCCCGAGCACATGGCCCGTCTTTACATGCTCGATCCCGAGCGCCTGCATCCCGGTCAATACGAGTACGTGCTCGATACCAAGGTCGGCCCCGCCCAGACCACCCTCATCGGCACCCTCAACAAGAAGGGGGAGCTACGCAACGTCGGCGTGATGCTGACCGACAAGACCCCGGGGGCCCGCGAGGAATTCCTCGTCTGCGCGGTCAGCGCGGCACGCAGCTTCATCTCCACCGGCCAGGACAAGCTCTTGCCGCTGATCACGCGACTCACCACGGTAGCGCTGGACAATCCCGGACAGCGCATGACCGAAGTCGTGGCCGACCAATTGCTGTCGGTAGAACTGGTGCCGCAAGGCGTGCTGTTCCAGGTACAGCCACAGCAGTAACGGGCGCAACCATTTTCCGCGCGTCAACGCGCAGCTCGCACGATTCGTCTTTGCTTCACCGATGTAGGCATCCACGGCAAGCCGCAGGATGACTTGCCATTCGCACAGGTTGTGGCAGCTCGGGAAACATTGCCATGGCCTGATCACTGGGGGGCGGGGCCGGCATCACCGGTCCCAACAGACACGGGGGCTCGCATGCGCAAGAATCTACCAATCACCACCAATGAACGGCTGCTGGAGGATGGCAAGTCCATCGTCTCCAAGACCGATCTGCAGGGCAACATTACTTACGTCAATCCCTACTTCATCGAAATCAGCGGCTTCACCGAAGAGGAACTGCTGGGTGCGCCGCAGAACATCGTGCGCCATCCAGAAATGCCGCGCGAAGCCTTCGGCGACATGTGGGCCACGCTCAAGGCTGGCATGCCCTGGAACGGCCTGGTCAAGAACCGCTGCAAGAACGGCGACTATTACTGGGTGCAGGCCAATGTGACGCCGGTGCGCGAAAACGGCCGCGCCGTCGGCTACATGTCGGTACGTACGCGTCCCTCGCGCGAGCAGGTACAGGCCGCCGATGCCGCCTACCGCCGCTTTGTCGCAGGCCAGGCGCGCGGCATGCGCATCCATCGCGGCGCGGTGGCAGCCACCGGGCTCACGGGCTGGCTGCAGGGCCTGCGCGACCTGTCGGTGGCGCGTCGCCTGGGCTGGCTGATGAGCCTGTTGACGCTGATGTTCGTCGGCGGCGGCGCCATCGCCGGCAACGCCGTGCAGAAGGCCGGCAGCAGTCCCTATGCGGTGTGGCTAGGCACCGTCTGCGGCGCATTGCTGCTGCTGGCCGCCTGGGCCTTGCTCCATGCCAGCATCGTGGCGCCGCTGCACAATGCCATCAAGGCCGTGCAGGGTCTGGCCGGCGGCGACCTGGACCTGCACATCGCCACCGATGCACGCGGCGACATGGGCCTGCTGCTGCAAGCCCTGCAGCAGCTCAAGGTCAACCTGTGCGCCATCATCGGCGACGTGCGGCGCAACGTCGAGTCCATGACCGTCTCTACCAGCGAGATCGCCAGCGGCAACATGGACTTGTCCGGACGCACCGAATCGCAGGCCTCGGCGCTGGAAGAGACCGCTTCCAGCATCGAGGAATTTGCCGCCACCGTGCGCCAGAACGCCGATTCTTCCTCCAACGCCGATCGCCAAGCGCAATCGGCCTCCTCCATCGCCCAGCGTGGCAGCAATGCCGTCCAGCGCATGGGCAAGACCATGGAGGAAATCGACGGGGCCTCGCACAAGATCGTCGACATCATCAGTCTCATCGATGGGATTTCCTTCCAGACCAACATCCTGGCCCTGAACGCCGCCGTCGAAGCCGCGCGCGCCGGCGAGCAGGGACGGGGTTTTGCCGTGGTGGCCTCGGAGGTGCGCACACTGGCACAACGTTCGGCCGCGGCGGCCAAGGATATCAAGAGCCTCATCGATGACTCCCGCACCAAGGTCGAGAGTGGCAACCAGCTGGTGCAGGAAACGGCGCAGGCCATGGCCGAACTGGGCGGCGCGGTGGAAAACATGGCCGTGACGATGGCCGAGATCACGGTGGCCAGCAACGAACAGAGTGGCGGCATCGATCAGCTCAACCAGGCCATCAACGCCATTGACGAAACCACGCAACAGAATGCGGCCCTGGTGGAACAGGCCGCGGCCGCGGCCGAGAACCTGCGCGACCAGGCGCTGAAATTGAGCCAGGCTGTATCAGTCTTCAAGATCGGGCAAGGCAGCCCGCGCACACCGTCCGTGGCCGCCGTGGCGAAACAAAGGAAGGAGCGTACGCTGATGCTGGCGCAATGAGCGTCTGCAAGTTGCGCGCCGCTTTACATTCAATTGCACAACTTTACCGCTCCAAGGCGGCGCGCCACCTTTGCATTGACACCTGCCTTGCTTATGATGAGCGCATGCCATCCTCGCGCAGACGAGCAGGGCATGCCATCCACTTCAACATCCGGGAGTCCATCATGAGCGTGTCATCCGTCTCGTCCAGCAATAGCAGCTTCTACAATACTATCGTGCAGCCGATCAAGAACGTCGCCAGCGAAGTCGGTGATGAAATCGAGAGCGCCTACGACGCCACCGCCGATGCCGTTTCCTCGGCAGCACACTCGGTGGCCGACAGCGTCAGCTCGGGTGTGAAAGCCATCGGCAACCTGATCGATACCAAGGCCTGATTCTCCTCATCGCATCCTCGCGAGGTGGCCGGGAGCGCGCTCCCGGCCCTGCAAGGAACAGATGCGTGTTCGACCAGGACATCTTTTGTTGCAATTGCCTGACCGCGCTTAGCAAACCTGCGGTGTCCAATGCTGCCTCACTGCGACTTGTTATTTTTTATCTGCACGAGGCATTCATGAAACGACTGATAACGATCATCGCCACCGCGATGTTGCTGGCTACCCTGGGTGGCTGTGTCTGCGCTCCCTGGTTCTGCGGTCCGGGGCCGGGTGGTGGTGGTGGCGGCGGTGGATGGGGCGGTGGCGGCCCCGGTGGTGGGCCGCGCTGATCACGCCGGTCCATAAAAAAGGGGCTGACGTTTTCTGCACCGTCGGCCCCTGACTGCCTGCTTCCCCTGCCCTTCCAGGCGCCCGGCCGAGGCGCGGCGATTGCTCTCGGGCGATCCGCGTCAATGAGATGAAAGTCCGGCTCCAGAAAAGCAAAAAGCCCACCTGGAATCAGATGGGCCGTTCATTGATTAACGCTGGATTGGTCTGGGCCCCGGCTATCTGCAGGGTGCCACGACATTGACGAGCCCGGCCTATCTGGCCGGTGCCATCGATATACAGTTGTCCGTTCTTGCATGGAGGCGACGGTCACGCGGACGCCCCTGCTCACGAACGATTAATTAACTATTTGCCCCACGGGCCCTGCCCGTGAGCGGAGGCTCAGCGTTGCATCATGTCCGCGCTATCTGCACGGCCACATGTGGCGTTTGCCTGCCTGCCGCGCCCTGCGCCGCCTGAGCGGCGCGAGGGGCTGGCATCACCACGGTCGCGACAAGTGGCCGACCCTTGCTATCTGCAAGGTGACGGCCTGCCGATACCGCTGTTCACGAATGACGGTGATGCCGCGAGAGCTGCCGGCCCATCCTTCGGAACGTATGGAACTCCGAGGGCATGAAGACGCGACAGCGAGCTTGTTCTGGACGAAGGTCCTCGAGCTGCTTAGGCGATGACCTTGATGTTGGTCGCCTTGGCGCCCTTGGGACCACTACCGATCTCGAAGGACACGGTCTGGTTCTCGGCCAGGCTGCGGAAACCATTGGACTGGATATCCTGGAAGTGGGCGAACAGATCGTCGCCACCTGCATCAGGCTTGATGAAGCCGAAGCCCTTGGCATCGTTGAACCATTTGACTACGCCGGTTTGGGTGCTCATGTTTTTTCCTTTGAAACATTAAAACGTCGAAACGTGTTGAGGCGATATGCCTGGAGGGCACTTGAAACCAAGAAATGAAACCGAAGGAAAGAAAACAGAACGACCGAGGAGGGAACGACAGTCAGGCGGAATTGGAACCAACAAGAATGCAACTTGATGCAAGTACAGGACGGATTATACACACTATTCGACAAATTGTTCTTGGTTGTTGTTATTTGTGTGGTTTTTCGGCAAATCGCCATCGTCCGCCCGAGCTGCTGGCGGGCCCGCCCGGATGAGGTCCGGGGTGGACATCCGTATTTTTCACACGCCACGCGTCATGTAAAACGGCTTAACTGGTATTTATCACCCCCACGTAATTCCCGCATATCCGGTATATTTGCTCGCAGGAACAAAAACGCCCTGCCCGTTTTGCGTCTGCCTCTTGCGCTGCAAAGCGGATCCCGGGTTCCTGCTGCATGCCACCCTGCCCCCTGCTTGCCCAATGCCCTTTTCCAGACGCCTGCGCTCCGCGCGTTCGACAGAGGACTCACACCTGCCCGGCTTGCCGGTCAGCCTAGGCATCTCCGGACTGGTCGTGGCGGGAATGGTCCTGCTGGCCGTGGTACTGGTCTCGGTCGGCTGGTGGGGTGCGCGGCAGGTCCTGCTCGACATGGCCGAACGATCGGCCCAGGATGCCGGCCGCATCATGACCGAGCGCTCCCGCCGTATCATCGACCCCGCCGTGGCCACGCTACGCCAGCTGGCCTTCGATCCGATCACGCAGGCCACGCAGCTGGATGAACGGCTGGCGCGCTTCGGCGCCTTCTCCGCCGACCTGGTCGCCAATCCGCTGGTATCGGCCGTCTACGTGGGGTATGACAATGGCGACTTCCTGCTGGTACGCTCGCTGCGCGGACCGCAACAGCGCGCCTTCTTTGCGGCGCCACAAGACACTGCCTTCCTGGTACAAACCATCACCGCCAAGCCCAACGGCCAGCCAGAGGGGCAATACCGCTTCTACAGCGCCGACCTGAAACTGCTGGAGCTGCGCGAGCAACCCGACTATCACTTCGATGCACGCCTGCGCCCCTGGTATGCCTCGGCGAACCGGTCGATCGATCCCAGCATCTCCGCTCCCTATGTCTTCTTCACCACGCGGCAGATCGGCATCAGCCTGTCGCAACGCGCGCGCGCCAGCGACGCGGTCGTGGCCATCGACATGACCCTCGACGACCTGGCCGCCAGCCTGGGCAACCTGCGCCTGACTCCGCACAGCGAGCTGGCCCTGGTCGACGATGCGGGCAAGGTGATCGCCTATAGCGACATGCGCCGTATCCTGATGCAGGACGGCGACAACTTTGTCTTCCGCAGCTTGCATGAACTGGACGTCCCGGCCCTGACCTTGCTGCCCACGCACGCCAGGGAGGGCGGCCCTGGCGCGCTGTATCAAGCCAGTGGCCAGGAGTGGCTGGGATTGTCCCTGCCCTTCGATGTCATCAACGGGCATGCCTTGCACCTGCTGATCGCCGCGCCCGCTGGCGAACTGCTGGGCCAGCTGGAGCGCAACCGCAAGACCTTGGCAATCATCGCCATCATGCTGGTGATTGCCTTCCTGCCGCTGGGCTGGTGGGCCGGCCACGCCATCGGTCGCAGCATGGAAGGCCTGGCACTGCAGGCGGGACGGATGTCGCGCTTCGACTTCCGCAACACGGGCACGTCACGCAGCCCCCTGCGCGAGGTCAACATGCTTACCGAGATGGTGGGCAACGTCAGCCTGACGGTCGAAGCCTTCCTCGATATCAGCGCCATCCTCAGCACCGAGACCCACGTCGAGCGGATGCTGCAACAGGTGCTGGAAAAATTCGTTCAGGCCACCCATTGCGAGGGCGGCGCCGTGTACCTGTGGCAACGCGAATCGCAGCAGATGCAGCGCGCCGCGCGCTATGGCCTGCAGGATGCGCTGGGCGATACCATGCCCTACGACCCGCAGCGGGTGACGCCGCCCGATGCGCCGGTGGCGGCAGACGAGCACAGGCGGGTGGCACTGGATCTGCGCGGACGCAATGGCTCGCTGGAGGGATTGCTGGTACTGCTGCCCGTCGACGACAGCGCGCATCACGATCCACGCTTCCTGGCCTTTGCACGACGTCTGTCCGGCATGCTGGCCGTGGCCATCGAAACACGCCAGCTGATCGCCACACAAAAGGCGCTGCTGGAATCGCTGATCCGTCTCATGGCCGACGCCATCGACGCCAAGAGCCCCTATACCGGTGGGCACTGCGAGCGGGTGCCGCGACTGGCCATCATGCTGGTCGAGCGCCTGGCTGAAGAGCGCGAAGGCCCCTATGCCAGCTTCCGCCTCAACGAGGACGAGCGCTATGCCTTCCAGCTGGCCGCCCTGCTGCACGACTGTGGCAAGGTCACCAGCCCCGAGCACATCGTCGACAAGGCGACCAAGCTGGAGGTGATCCACAATCGCATCCATGAAGTGCGCATGCGCTTCGAAGTCCTGTGGCGCGATGCCGAGCTGGAGCTTCTGCGGCAATTCCCGGCGGGCTTGCCACCGGAGCAGGCTGCCCAGCTACGCGACCGACTCGACGCCCGACGCTCGCGCCTGCGCGAGGATTTCGCCTTTGTCGCGCAATGCAATGTCGGTGGCGAGACCATGTCGGAAGAAGCCATCACCAGGCTGCGACAGATCGCCACGCAGACCTGGCAGCGCCACTTCGACGACAGCCTGGGCCTGGCCGTTGAAGAGGGTCGCCGCCTGGCCAGCGTACGTGGCGGGCAGCGCTCGACAGCCCTGCCCGCCACCGAAGCGCTGCTGGCCGATCGCCCCGAACATATCGTCGACTGGGACGATGAACATCGCCCGGCGGTGGAGCGCGACAATCCGCGCAACACCCTGGGCTTTGACATGGTGTTGCCACGCTATCGGCAGAACATGGGCGAATTGCACAACCTGACGATACGGCGCGGCACCCTGACGCCGGAAGACCGCTTTGCGATCAACAACCACATCGTGCAGACGCTGGTGATGTTGAAGAGCCTGCCCTGGCCCGAATCCCTGCAAAGCGTCCCCGACACGGCCGCCAATCATCACGAGAAGATGGATGGCAGCGGCTATCCGCGCCGCCTCAAGGCCAGCACCCTGCCGCTGCAGGACCGCGTGATGGCATTAGCCGACGTGTTCGAGGCGCTGACTGCGGCAGACCGGCCCTACAAGCCGGCCAAGACGCTGTCCGAATCGCTGCGCATCATGGCCCGCATGTGCGTGGAGCAACACCTGGATACGGAATTGTTCCGCTACTTCCTGCGTAGCCGCTTGTGGCAGGTCTATGCGGATGAATTGCTGCAGCCGGAGCAGCGCGACGATATCGATATCGCAGCCATCGAGAGCTTGCTGGTGACGGCGTGAGCTGCGGTTAGAATGATGCTTTGCTCCGACGGACCGCCACCATTTCTCCCCTGATCCTCTCCGACGACGACGTCGAATTCACCGCCATCCGCGCCCAGGGCGCAGGCGGTCAGAACGTCAACAAGGTATCGAACGCGGTCCACCTGCGTTTCGATATCCATGCCTCGTCCCTGCCCGATGAGTTAAAACAGCGTCTCTTGGCGCTGCAGGACCAGCGCATCAGCAAGGAAGGGGTTGTCGTCATCAAGGCTCAGGCGCACCGCAGCCAGGAAAAGAACAAGGCAGAGGCCCTGCAGCGCCTGCAGGAAATGCTGGCGCTGGCCGCCCAGGTAGCGGTGACGCGCAAGCCAACCCGGCCAACCCGCGGTTCGCAACGCAGACGGCTGCAGACGAAAAAGCAGCGCGGTGAAATCAAGTCGATGCGGGGGAAGGTGGCTGGTTGAACCGGGGAGCGCTTAGGCCTCGTTTGAGGAAATACACATCGGCTGCCCTGAGGGTAAGATAACCGCTGCGAACAACTATTCCCCCAACAGGAGCCAGGCATCATGAGCGAACGTCGCGTCAACCCTGTCAGCCCCATCCATGCCATCAAACCGCTCTCGGAAGTGAGCATCAAAAGGACTTATTTCCGGCAATTGAATCAATGGCGCAAGATGTCCGAGAAATATGCCAAGCAGAGGAAGGCGCGGGAAGCCAAGGAGCAGGATTAATAAGTCAGGAGACCGGAATTGGCAAAGACCGATTGCTCAAGTCGACGAGCCACCAGCAAAACCCATCGCCTCCCTTTGGGCCCATGCTCCGGTTTGCCCGAGCAGTACAATCCCGCGTAAAATACCGGTTCTCGCGGGTGTAGCTCAATGGTAGAGCAGGAGCTTCCCAAGCTTAAGACGAGGGTTCGATCCCCTTCACCCGCTCCAGTTTGCATATCTGCCGCCCTTCGCGC
>JAFAMT010000481.1 GCA_019233085.1 Herbaspirillum sp. | reverse complement strand
CAGCAGCGTCTACGCCTTGTACGCCACCTCCCAGCAACCGCCGGGCAGCGCCAATTTCTCGCTCAACAGCAACCGTGACAGTGCTGCCAACCCCAACTATGCCCCGCAGAAGACCAACACGGCCGAACTCGGTACCAAGTGGGATTTGCTGGACAGGAAACTGCTGCTGACCGCCGCAGCCTATCGCACCGAGATCCGCAATGAGCTGGAGTACGACAGCGTGGCCGACCGCTATTTCCAGAATGGCAGGAAGGTGGTGCAAGGGGTGGAACTGGGCGTGACCGGCGAATTGACCCGCGACATCTCCGTCACGGCGGGCTACACCCGGATGAACAGCCGGGTCGACATCGGCAAGACCGTCACGGCCAACGGCGAGAACACGCTGGCCTATGCCCCGCAACAGTCCTTTACGTCCTGGGCCAGCTGGCGCTTGCCGCAGGGCGTGACGCTGGGAGGGGGAGCGCGTTACTCCGCTGGCCTGGTACGTGGCTCGGACAACAATGCGATGGGCACGCCCAGAACCACTCCGGCGTACTGGGTGGTGGATGCCATGGTCGGCTATGTGATCAACAAGCAAGTGGACCTGCAACTCAACGTGACCAACCTGTTCAACAAGGATTACGTGGGTGCCATCAACAGGAGCGGCTACCGCTACCTGCCGGGGGCGGCGCGGGCTGTTTCACTGACCGGCAACTTCCACTTCTGATCTGATCGGTTCGGACGAGATCCGGCTGCGTGTGCAGCCGGATCCTTTTATCTCAGGCGGCCGGCACCTGCAAATGCCGGCTCACCGCCTCCAGCACGATCGCATCCACACCCTCGCCACCGGTCTGGTCGATATGGTCCAGGAAGGCCTTGCGCATGCGCGGCTCCCAGAAGCGCCGGATATGCGAGGCCAGGTCAGCCAGAGCCTGTTCGCGATCTGGCATCGTAGAAAAGAAACTGCCAATCTGGTTGGCCATCCTGACCAGGTGTTCGGTATTCATGAATCTCCTCCTGCAATATTGTTCAATCGGTTCGCCCGGGCATGCAGCCCGGCGCGGACGGTTCAACGCAGACGATGCGGGCGCGCATACACCACGTGGCCCTGCTTGCGCACAAAGCCCAGCAGCGTGACATCGGTTTCCTCGGCCAGGCGGATGGCCAGCGCCGTCGGGGCCGAGACGGCGGCGATGAAGCCGATGCCGACCGTGGCCGCCTTCTGCACCATCTCGTAGCTGGCGCGGCTGGTGATGATGGCCGCCCCCTGGGAGAAATCGGTCTTTTCTTCGACCAGTGCGCCGATCAGCTTGTCCAGCGCATTGTGACGGCCCACATCCTCCCGCACCAGCACGATACGACCCGCTGCATCCATCCACGCCGCCGCATGGGTGGCACCGGTGGCTTGCTGCAGTTGCTGGCCGGCCTGCATCTGCTCGAAGGCGGCATGCACCTGCGCCACCGTAAAGCCGGCGCCACCCTGCACTGCCTGCGGATGACGTACCGCCTGCTCCAGCGTCTCGGCGCCGCACAGGCCGCAACCGGTACGGCCGGTCAGGTTACGGCGCTTTTCCTTCAAGGCCACGAAGCGCTCGGTGGCAATGCGCATCTGTACCTGCACGCCTTCACAACCGGGGACGATTTCGCATTCGTACAATTCGCCCGGGTTGGCAAGGATGCCTTCGGTGAGCGAAAAACCCAATGCGAAATCTTCCAGGTCGGCCGGCGTGGCCATCATCACCGCGTGCGAAATGCCGTTGTACTCCAAGGCGATGGGGACCTCTTCGGCCACCACGTCCTCCACCGTCTCGCGCTGTCCATCCCGCCAGCGATCCACCTGGACGCGGGCAAAGGTGGCGTACTCGCCGGTGGTGTCATCGACGTTCGGAATCGGGGTCTGGCTGCGTGTGTTCATGCTGTCCTGCACTGGGTGGATCGGGCTGGTCGTCTGCGGAAATCATGGCAGAACCGGCACGCCGTCATCGCACCCATGGGGCGCGATGACGTTGCGCTATCTACTTCGTCACCAGCGGCTCCGCAGCCTTCTCGCCCTTGAGCAAATCCAGCTGCTCGCGGTTGAAGCGCTGGTACTCGCGCTGCCACGTCGACGGCTGCAGCACGCGCGCCACCTGCACCGCCGTGACCTTGTACTCCGGGCAGTTGGTCGCCCAGTCGGAGTTGTCGGTCGTGATGACGTTGGCGCCGGACTCCGGGAAGTGGAAGGTCGTGTACACGACGCCCGGCTGCATGCGCTCGCTGATGCGCGCGCGCAGCACCGTGTCGCCGGCACGGCTTTCGATGCCGACCCAGTCGCCGTCGCGGATGCCGCGGTCCTCGGCGTCGACGGCGTGGATCTCCAGCACATCCTCGCTATGCCACTGGTTGTTGGGCGTGCGGCGTGTCTGCGCGCCGACGTTGTATTGCGAGAGGATGCGCCCGGTGGTGAGCAGCAGCGGGTACTTGCGCGTGACCTTCTCGGTGCTCGGCACGTACTGCGTGATCAGGAAGCGGCCCTTGCCGCGCACGAAGCCGCCGACATGCATGATGGGCGTGCCCTCGGGCGCCGCGTCGTTGCAGGGCCATTGCAGGCTGCCCCTGGCCTCGATGCGCGCGAAGCTCACGCCCGAGAAGGTCGGCGTGAGCGCGGCGATCTCGTCCATGATCTCGCTCGGATGCGCGTAGTTCATCGGATAGCCCAGCGCATTCGAGAGCCTGCAGGTCGCTTCCCAGTCCGCCAGCCCGCCAAGCGGCGGCATGACCTTGCGCACGAGCGAGATGCGGCGCTCGGCGTTGGTGAAGGTGCCGTCCTTCTCCAGGAAGGACGAGCCCGGCAGGAACACGTGCGCGTACTTGGCCGTCTCGTTCAGGAAGAGATCCTGCACGACGATGCATTCCATCGCTTCCAGCGCCGCCGCCACGTGCTGCGTGTTCGGGTCGGACTGCACGATGTCCTCGCCCTGGCAGTACAGGCCCTTGAACGAGCCGGCC
>JAFAMT010000378.1 GCA_019233085.1 Herbaspirillum sp. | reverse complement strand
GCCTAGATCCCGCCGGTCAGGCGGCACATCAGGTTGTCATGCGAGACCAGCACCACGTTGATGCCGGCCGCGCCATTGTCCATGCGGAATTCGCTGTTGCCGTTGGAGAGCGAGATGATGCGCACCGCCCGGCTGGCCTGCTCGGTGAGCACGGTCTCGGCCGCCATGTTCAGGCAGGTCAGCACGCAACCGGCGCTGGCGCTGCAATTGCGGGTGATGTCGCTGGCCACCGGAGTGGGGGCGGCATTGAGTACCGTGGCCGGCGGTGCCGGCTGGATGGGCGCGGCGACCTGCGCCTGCACGGCGCTGCAGGACAAGAACAAGGCGGCAAGGGCAAGAACGGGCTGGACAAGGCGCATGGATGGATCCCCTCCCCGGGAGCGTGAATGTTCAGGTCGGACCGGGCCAGCGCCCGTCCCCATGCGCTATTGCAGCACAAACAAAAAAAAGGCGCACTCCCTTGCGGAAGTGCGCCATCAAGTAAGCCCCCCTCAGGGCTCCCGGTTACACCTTGTCGGGCCGCGACTTGCATCGCCAGGCCCGAAGACATCTGTTGCTGCGGCACGCCCCGTTCGCTGTTGCCTGAACCGGCTTGCCGGTGCTGCTCCGTTGAAGACACTTTACTTGTGACGCCCACAGGGCAATATCAGGAGCTTCCTGATACCGCCCCTCTTTGGACTCAGGAAATTCCTGAGTGCGGAAGCCACAACACCGGCCAGCACCGCCCAAACCCTGCCGTAAATCTCCGCGACGACCATGTCCGCAAGGTTTTGCGGCAGATCAAATTTCTAATTTAGATATTCTCAATGATTGTTTGTGTAATCTCTAATTACACGTTAAAGTTGTTTCCAGAGCAGATTCAACAGGCGGCGCCACTTTTCAGATAGAACTGGGCGCCGCGAATCTCTCTGCATTCTCCCCCCGAAGTCGCACATCCTCGCCTGCCCAAGGTTGCCACGAGGCATTGCCGAGTGAGCATCGTGCCGACGCCAAGCGCGCATTTTTGATAGCATGCGGGCATGGATACCTCGAACACCCCCGAATTGAGCGCCCTGGCTGATACGGCCGGGTTAGGTCTGTCCGCCGTGGTCGCGGGACTGCGCACCTCGCGTGAAGTGACCAACAAGATCCGCCATCGCGGCAAGATCCGCGAGCTGCCCTCGCGCGAGGCGATGCACACGCTGCTGCAGCACCTGCAGGCGGCCCTCTTCCCCACCCACTACGGCCATACCGACCTCTCCGACGAAACCATCGATTACTTCGTCGGCAGCCAGTTGAATGCGGCGCTGAGCATCCTGAAGGAACAGACCCGGCGCAGCCTGCACTTCAGCAGCGAGTTCGACGACCAGGCAGGAGACGACGGCACCCTGCGCGAGCGCGCAGCAGCGATCACGCGCGACTTCGCGCATCAGTTGCCGTCCATTCGGGATGTGCTGGTCAGCGATATCCAGGCGGCCTATCACGGCGACCCGGCGGCTTCCAGTGTTTCAGAGATCCTGCTGTGCTACCCGGGCACTACCGCCATCATCTACCACAGGCTGGCGCATGCCCTGCATCAGCTGGGCGCGCCGCTGCTGGCGCGGCTCATTGCCGATATCGCCCATTCGGCCACCGGCATCGACATCCACCCGGCCGCGCAGATCGGCCCCAGCTTCTTCATCGATCACGGCACCGGCGTGGTCATCGGCGAAACCACCATCATCGGCCGCAACGTGCGCCTGTACCAGGCCGTCACGCTGGGCGCCAAGCGCTTCCCGCAGGAACCGGATGGCTCGCTGGTCAAGGGTATCCCGCGCCATCCCATCGTCGAGGACGATGTGGTGGTCTATGCCGGCGCCACCCTGCTGGGCCGCATCACCATCGGTCGTGGCTCGGTCATCGGCGGCAATGTCTGGCTCACCCACAGCGTACCGGCCGGCAGCAACGTGGCGCAGGCCGAGATGAACAGCGAGTGCAAGCAGTTCTAGGGCCTGTTCACCCTAGGCCTTAGCCGCCCAGCGGCAGCCAGCGCTGCAGGAAGAACAGCGTCCCCAGCAGGGCCAGGCCGAAGAGGAAGACGAAGCCGATCAGTTTCCTGTCGGACGGTTGCAAGGGCTCCAGCGCCAGATTGCCGAGCTCCTGATAGATGTGGGGTTCGTTCATGCGTGCTCCGGATGGGGCCTGAGAAGATATCAACCCTCATGCTAGGCAAGAACCGGCGTGGCGTGAACGAATCGATGGTCGCATCGATATCCGCTGGCCGCATATGCACCAGCACAGCAGTTCTCCCTCTCCTTTCGGGCCCTACGAACCCCGCGAAACCTCAGCCACGACCGGGTGCGCAGGCTCCCGCCCGCACGCCACGGCCGCCAGCGCCAGGGCGGACGCCGCCAGGCCATACAGCCAAAGCGACGACATCACCGGCAGCAGCAGACCCGCCATCATCGGCCCCATGCCGGCGCCGATATCGCGCCAGATGGCCCGCCCGGCCAGCGCATGCACACGCTGCTCCGGCGGCGTGCGCGCGGCCACGATGGGGGCCAGCAGGGGCAACTGCAAGGCGCGCAGCACCACGATGATGCCGGCAAAGACCCACAGCAAGCCACCACCGAAGCCCACCAGCGCCGCGCAGGTCGCCAGCGACAGCGTCACCAGCACCTTGACCGCGCCGAAGCGCTCGGCCAGCCAGCC
>JAFAMT010000374.1 GCA_019233085.1 Herbaspirillum sp. | reverse complement strand
AGGAAGAGGCAGATCAGCATGCGCCGATTCAGGTATTGGTGCCAGGAAGCGGCGGGTGCGGTCATGGGCAGGCCGAATCAGAAAGATCAGAAACAAAAGAAAAACGCCGGTGGCCGGCGGACGAAGCCGCGGTCGGACCGGCGTTTGCGGTGGCGGGAAGCCGCCTTACTTCTTGCGCAACCTGAACACTGCCAGGCTGCCGCGCCAGTTGGGCAGGTAGCGCACCGGCTTGCCATCCTTCAGGGCCACGCACTCCAGCACTTCCAGGCCGACCTGGTTGGCCAGCGCCTCGAAATCCCTGATCGTGGCGCAGCGCAGGTTGGGCGTATCATACCATTGGTAAGGCAGGCTCCTGGACACGGGCATGCGGCCGCGCAGCAGCGCCACGCGGTGCGGCCAGTAGGCAAAGTTCGGGAACGACACCATCACCTCGCGCCCTACCCGGGCGATCTCGCGCAGCGATCCTTCCACATCCTTGACCATCTGCAGTGCCGACAGGCACAACACGGTATCGAAGGCATTGTCCTCGAACATGGCCAGGCCGCCATTCAAGTCCTGCTGGATCACCGACACGTTGCGGGCCACGCACTTGGGGATCTGCTCATCATCGATCTCCACGCCGTAGCCGCTGCAGTTCTTGTCGGTCTGCAGGTAGTCCAGCATCACGCCATCGCCACAGCCCAGGTCCAGCACCTGCGACTGTTCGCGCACCCAGTGGGCGATGAAGGCCAGGTCGGGGCGCAATGCGCTCAATTGTTCGAAAGTCATGCGCGGCCCTCCTGCTGCAGTTCAGTCCAGATGCTGGCGTAGTACTCGCGCACTACCTTCATGTAGCGCGCATCCTCGAGCAGGAAAGCATCATGCCCGTGCGGCGCGTCGATCTCGGCATAGCTCACGCGGCGCCGGTTGGCCACCAGTGCCTGCACCATCTCGCGGCTGCGTTCCGGCGAGAAGCGCCAGTCGGTCGTGAAAGACACCAGCAGGAACTTCGCCTGGGTACGGGCGAATGCGCGCGCCAGGTCACCGCCGAATTCGCGGGCCGGATCGAAATAGTCCAGCGCCTTGGTGATCAGCAGGTAAGTGTTGGCGTCGAAGTAGGTAGAGAACTTGTCGCCCTGGTAGCGCAGATAGGATTCGATCTCGAAGTCCACGCCGTACCCGAACTGGTAGCTACCCGAACGCAGGTCGCGACCGAATTTCTCGGCCATGTCGTCGTCCGACAGGTAAGTGATGTGACCCACCATGCGCGCCACGCGCAGGCCGTTCTTGGGTACCACGCCGTGCGCGTAGAAGTCGCCGCCATGGTATTGCGGGTCAGTCAGGATGGCCTGGCGCGCCACGTCGTTGAAGGCGATGTTCTGCGCCGACAGCTTGGGCGTGGACGCGATCACCAGGCAATGGCGCAGGCGGTCCGGGTACATCATGCTCCAGGCCAGCGCCTGCATGCCGCCCAGCGAGCCACCCATGACCGCGGCAAAACAGTGGATGCCGAGGCGGTCCGCCAGGCGCGCCTGGGCATGGACCCAGTCCTCCACCGTGACCACCGGGAAATCGGCGCCATAGGGCTTGCCGGTGGCCGGGTTGGTATGCATCGGCCCGGTCGAGCCGAAGCAGGAACCGAGGTTGTTGACGCCGATGACGAAGAAGCGGTCGGTGTCCAGCGACTTGCCGGGGCCGACCATGTTGTCCCACCAGCCCACGTTGTCCGGTTCGTCGGCATAGATGCCGGCCACGTGATGGGAGGCGTTGAGCGCGTGGCAGACCAGCACCGCATTGGATTTGTCGGCATTGAGGGTGCCGTAGGTTTCATAGGTCAGCGAATAATCCGCCAGCGAGGCGCCTCCCTGCAAAGGGAGCGGCTCGGCGAAATGCATGACCTGGGGCGATACGATTCCGATCGACATGATTGTTCTGCGTAAGTGACAGGGCGCCGGTGCGGCCAAGAGGGCGGGCACGGCGGTCGCTTCGCCGCAGCGCGGTCGACCAGGATGCGACAGGCAACAAAAAAGCCCGGAAGCAATGCTTGCGGGCTCACTCATCGATGGGGCTGGGCTGGTCTTGGGGGAATACTGCTGATCCAAGCTCGCTTTAGCCGCATTTAGATGGGATCAGGATCCCGGCGCCCGCAAGCTGAAGTTGGTCAAACCGTTCAAATCGGCGCAGTGGCGTAAGAATACCCAAGTCGGGCAGGCCCGTCAAACGGCCCTGCCCTGCTCACCTCGATGATCCTCACCGACGCCGCACCACCTTGGTCTCGCGCACCTCGGGCTCGGCCGCCAGTGCCTGCAGTTGCGCCATGGCCGCGCGGATGGCCGACGGTTCGCTGGCGCGCAGCACCTTCTTGACCTGCGGCTCCAAGAGGCGCAGGTCGCTGTTGAGGACCTCGTTCTTCACCGACAGGATCTGCGAGGGATGCATGGAAAACTCCAGCAAGCCCATGCCCAGCAACAGGCGGGTCCACTTCAGGTCACCGGCCATCTCGCCGCAGACCGACACGGGGATCCCCGCCTTGCGGCCCTGGGCAATCACGGTGGAGAGCAGGAACAACACCGCCGGATGCAAGGGATCGTAGAGATGGGCCACCTCGTGATCGACACGGTCGATGGCCAGCGTGTACTGGATCAGGTCATTGGTGCCGATGGAGAGGAAGTCGAGCCGCTTGATGAACAAGGGCAGGGCCAGCGCCGCCGCCGGGATCTCGATCATCGCCCCCACGGGGATGGCTTCGTCGAACTTCTGCTTGCGCTCGCGCAGCTGCTGCTTGGCCTGGTCGATCATGGCCAGGGTCTGGTCGATCTCGAAGGCGTGCGCCATCATCGGCACCAGCAGCTTGATGGGACCAAAGGCCGACGCGCGCAGGATGGCGCGCAGCTGCGTCAGGAACATCTGCGGCTCGGACAGGCAGTAACGGATCGCGCGCAAACCCAGGGCCGGGTTCAGGGCGGTTTCCTCATCGGCATCCAGCGGCTTGTCGGCGCCCACGTCCAGGGTGCGGATGGTCACCGGCCGGCCCTTCATGGCGATGACGGCCTGCTTGTAGGACTCGAACTGCTCATCCTCGGACGGCAATTTTTCCAGATGCCCCGCACGTCCCATGAACAGGAACTCGGAACGGAACAGGCCGATGCCCATGGCGCCAGCCTCCCAGGCGGTCGTCGCATCACCGGGCAGCTCGATGTTGGCCAGCAAGGTGATGGGCTCGCCATCCTGGGTGATGGCGGGGGTCTTCTTCAGACGCGACAGTTTCTTGCGGTCGCGCAGCATGCGCTCCTGGCGGGCGCGATATTGCGCCAGCACCAGCGGCGAGGGATCGACGATGACCACGCCGGCATCACCGTCGATGATGAGCACGTCGTCGTGCTTCACCAGCACCGAGGCATTGTGCATGCCCACGGCAGCCGGGATGTCCAGGCTGCGGGCGACGATGGCGGTATGCGAATTGGGGCCGCCCAGGTCGGTGACGAAACCGGCGAAGGAACTCTCGCGGAACTGCAGCATGTCGGCCGGCGAAATGTCATGCGCCACCACGATGATGTTGGCGGCGGCTTCGCCGGTGGGCGGCAGGTGGCTGGCGGTGCCGGTCAGGATCTTGAGGATGCGCTCGCCGACCTGCTGGATGTCGGCCTTGCGTTCACGCAGGTAGGGATCCTCGATCTCGTCGAACTGCGCGGACAACTCCTCGATCTGCGTCACCAGCGCCCATTCGGCGTTGTAGTAGCGGTTGCGGATGATGTCCAGCGGCACCTCCGAGAGCATCGGATCGGACAGGATCAGCGAATGCACATCGATGAAAGCCCCCAGCTCGGGCGGTGCCTCCTTGGGCAGCTCCGAGCGGATGGTGTGCAACTCCTGGTGCACGGCCTTGACGGCGCTCTTCAGGCGCTCGATCTCGGCCTCGACCTGTGCCGCAGCAATCAGGTAGTGTTTGACGTCCAGTGCGGCCGGCGCCATCAAGTGCGCCCGTCCGATGGCGATGCCTTGCGACACCGCGATTCCATGTAAGCTGAAAGAAGCCATCGCGTATCTCCTGCCTGTTTTTATATTCCGCCGTGTTCCCGGTCGCGGTAGCCTCAAGCAAGTTACCGAACAAATAGCGGTTTGGCAATCGCGTCGGACAAATGCACGGCAGAGAAAAGCTGACAGGCAGTCTGGGTGAATGTTGATTCATGCCACGCGCGGCGCACGTGGTCTTCCTCACATCGCAAGAAGCATTCCAGCCGCGCCGCGATGATGCGACGCAATACCGCAGGCGCGGTGGGAATGGCGGCTCGGGATTGCCCCGGGTGGCTTACTGGCCTTCGCCGAACTTGTCGGCGATCAATGCCTCCAGCGCGGTAAAGCACTCCTGCTCGTCCGCGCCATTGGTTTCCAGGGTGATGAGGCTGCCCTTGCCGGCGGCCAGCATCATCACGCCCATGATGGACTTGGCGTTGACGCGGCGCTTGTTGAAGGTCATCCAGACTTCGCTCTTGAACTTGCCGGCGAGCTGCGTGAATTTGGCGGAAGCGCGCGCATGCAGGCCGAGCTTGTTGACGATCTCTAGTTCTTTTTGAATCATTTCTCAGCTTTCGTTTTTATCTTGCCAACCGGGTGCCACTGGCTCTCTGGCTCAGGCCGACGCCGCCACGCGGATGCGGTTGTCGATGCGCACTGCACCATTCTGGCCGCCTGCCAGCGCCATTTCAACCACCACGTCGAGGGTATCGTTGCGATAGGTCAGGGCGCGCAGCAACATGGGCAGGCTGATGCCGGCAATCACCGACACGTTGCCCAGGCCGCACAGGAAGCCGGTGCAATTGGACGGCGTGCCGCCCATGACATCGGTGATGACCAGTACGCCACTGCCATCGTCGAGGCGTTCGACAGCCTCGATCGCCAGTTTTTGCACTTCCGCCGGGTTCTGGTCGGCGATCACGTCGATCGCTTCCACCCGTTCGGGCCGCCCCCGGAAAACGTGGGTTGCCGCGGCCAGGAAAGCTTGCCCCAGGGGGGCGTGCGTCAAAAGAAGAATACCAACCATGAAATTGTTGCCATCTGTTGCGACGCGCTTTTCCGCGAGCAGCCCGTCATGCTCTGTTGATCCCATTATCCAACCGTCCCTGCTGCCGTTTCCAGCGCGTCGATGAACATCGCCGCCACATCAAAGCCGGTCTGCTCGGTAATTTCCTGGAAGCAGGTCGGGCTGGTCACGTTGACTTCGGTCAGATAGCTGCCGATGCAGTCCAATCCTACCAGCAACAGACCACGTTCATACAGGACAGGCCCCAGGGCCTCTCCGATTTCGATATCGCGCGCCGATGCGGGCTGGGCCTTCCCCAGACCACCGGCAGCCAGGTTGCCACGCACCTCGTTGCCTTGCGGAATGCGCGCCAGCACGTTGGGCACGACCTTGCCACCGATGAGCAGGATACGCTTGTCACCGGCACTGATCTCCGGAATGAAACGCTGCGCCATGATCGTGCGTTGACCATTGTCGGTCAGGGTCTCGATGATGGAGCCCAGATTCATGCCATCGGCCTTGACCCGGAAGATGCCCATGCCGCCCATGCCGTCGAGCGGCTTCAGGATCACGTCCTGGTGCTCGGCGTGGAAGGCACGCAGCCGCTTGGCGTCACGCGTGACCAGGGTCGGCGCGGTGTACTGCGGGAACTGGGCGATGGCCAGCTTCTCGTTGTGGCTGCGGATCGCCGCCGGCTTGTTGAACACGCGCGCGCCCTGCTTCTCGGCCAGCTCCAGCAGGTAGGTGCTGTAGATGTACTCCATGTCGAAGGGCGGATCCTTGCGCACGATCACCGCGTCGAATTCGGAGAGGAAGGTCGCCGTGGGCTTGTCGGCGCGATACCAGTCTTCACTGTCACCGGTGAGCGTCACCTTGAAGGCGTTGGCGGTGACCAGCCCGCTCTCCAGCACCAGGTCGGCCTGCTCGAAGGCATAGAGGGTGTGGCCGCGACGAGCCGCCTCGCGCATCATGGCGAAGGTGGAATCCTTGTACGTCTTGAACGTATCCAGAGGATCGGCGAGGAAAGCGATTTTCATGAAACTGGCGTCCTGTTGTCCTGTTGAGCTCCCGTCAAGACGGCAGCGGGATTGTCGTTGATAGCTGAATGCTTAATACACTTCCGGATTCGGATCGGTCTTTTCCATCTCCAGCGAGGCCGCCAGCAAGGCCAGGCGCGCCACCACGCCATACATGTAGAAGCGGTTGGGCGCGGCCGTACCGGGCTTGGCCAGCACGTCCGGCAGCGCATGCTGCTGGGCAAAGGCCAGGGGCACGAAATGGGCGCCGGGTGCGTTGAGGTTCTCGTTGACGTCGCGGTCGGCATGGACGCGGTAGAAGCCGCCGACCACATAGCGGTCGATCATGTAGACCACCGGCTCGGCCACGGCCTCGTTGATGCGCTCGAAGGAATGCACGCCTTCCTGCACGATCACTTCCGAGACTTCCAGCCCCTCCTTGCCGGCCACCATGCCGGTACGCTGCTTGCGCGAAAGATCCTTGATCTGGCTGGCGTCCTTGACGGTCATGATGCCCATGCCATAGGTGCCGGCATTGGCCTTGATGAACACGAAGGGTTGTTCCTTGATGCCGTATTCCTTGTATTTCTTGCGGATCTTGGACAGCAGCGAAGAGACGCTGTCGGCCAGCGCATCGGTGCCGGTGCTCTCCTGGAAGTCGATATCGCTGACCTTGGCGAACATGGGATTGAGCATCCAGGGGTCGACCTCGACCATCTTGGAGAACTTCTTCACCACCTCATCATAGGCGGCAAAGTGATTGCTCTTGCGGCGCAGCGCCCAGCCCGCATGCAGCGGCGGCAACACGCTCTGTTCGTGCAAGCCTTCCAGCACCGACGGCACGCCGATGGAGAGGTCATTGTTGAGCAGCACCGTACAGGGGTCGAAGTTCTTCAAACCCAGGCGACGGCCGTTGGCCGAGCGCTCCAGCGGTTCCAGGGTGATGCTGGTGCCGTCGGGCAATTCGATCTGTTGCGATTTGGTCACGCCCGGCGCCAGCGTCCCCAGGCGCACATTGAGCCCGGTCTGGCGGAAGATCTGCATCAGGCGGCCGATGTTCTGCAGGTAGAAGGTGTTGCCGGTGTGGTTTTCCGGGATCAGCAGGAGGTTGCGTGCATCCGGGCAATATTTCTCGATGGCAGCCATGGCGGCCTGCACGGCCAGCGGCAGCATCTCCGGAGAGAGGTTGTTGAAGCCGCCGGGAAACAGGTTGGTATCGACCGGCGCCAGCTTGAAACCGGCGTTGCGCAGGTCGACCGAGCAATAGAAGGGCGGCGTGTGCTCCTGCCACTCCATGCGGAACCAGCGTTCGATGGCCGGCGTGGCTCCCAGGATTTTCTTCTCCAGCTCCAGCAGGGGACCATTGAGAGCGGTGACAAGATGCGGAACCATAAAAGACCTTAACGATGTGAATGCCGGCAGCGGATGTCGATTTTAGCGGATTCCTGAAATCGTGTTGCGACGCAGTAGCCGTCACTGTTGCCATTTCAGCCCATTGCCAACCCGTTCACGGTCGCTGCCGGACCGTATCTCGGGAAGTTCAGATGGTGATCATCCTGTCGTTTTAAAGAGTCCGACTCAAATAGTCGGGATTGATGTTGCCATTTTGCAAGGCAGCAATGAAAAAAGGCGCCCGAAGGCGCCTTAGAAAGAGGCCGTTTCCAGCCCCGAAGGAATATTGCAGACTCGGTACAGTCTTGATGCTTGATGCTTAGTGGTAAGCGGATTCGCCGTGGCTGGAGATATCCAGGCCTTCGCGCTCTTCCTCTTCGGTCACACGCAGGCCGATGACCACGTCCACGATCTTGTAGGCGATGAAGGACACCACACCCGACACGATCACGGTGGTCAGCACGCCCTGGAACTGGATCCAGACCTGGCCGCCGATGGAGTAATCCGGCGCCACGGCATTGGTGACGTAGTCGTAGATGCCGGTGCCGCCCAGGCTGGGAGCAGCGAACACGCCGGTCAGGATGGCACCCAGGATACCGCCCACGCCGTGCACGCCGAAGACGTCCAGCGCATCGTCCGAACCCAGGATCTTCTTCAGGCCGCTCACGCCCCACAGGCACAGCAGACCAGCGATCAGACCCAGAACCACCGCGCCGATCACACCCACGAAACCAGCTGCCGGGGTGATGGCCACCAGGCCAGCGACCGCACCGGAGGCGGCACCCAGCATGGAGGGCTTACCCTTGCCGATCCACTCGCCGAAGCTCCACGACAGCACGGCTGCAGCGGTGGCCAGGATGGTGTTGACGAAGGCCAGGGCGGCGCTGCCGTTGGCTTCCAGGGCCGAACCGGCGTTGAAACCGAACCAGCCGAACCACAGCAGCGAGGCACCGACCATGGTCAGGGTCAGGCTATGCGGCTTGAAGGCTTCCTTGCCGAAGCCGATACGCTTGCCGATCACATAGGAACCCACCAGGCCAGCGACAGCGGCGTTGATGTGCACCACGGTGCCGCCGGCGAAGTCCAGCGCGCCCTTCTGGAACAGCCAGCCCGAGGCAGCGGTCGCCTTGTCGGCAGCGGCAGCGTCGGTGAAGGCATCCGGACCCGGCCAGAACCAGACCATGTGGGCCATCGGCAGGTAGGAGAAGGTGAACCACAGCACCGAGAACAGGATCACGGCGGAGAACTTCACGCGCTCGGCGAAGGAACCGATGATCAGCGCCACGGTGATGGCAGCGAACGCACCCTGGAACGCCACGAAGGACAGTTCCGGAATGACCACGCCCTTGCTGAAGGTGCCGGTGGTGGAGTCACCCGTGAGGCCGTGCAGGAACAGGCGATCGAAGCCGCCGAAGAACGCATTGCCCTCGGTGAACGCGATGCTGTAGCCGTAGACGAACCACAGGATGTAGATCAGCGAGAAGATGACGAAGCACTGCATCAGCACCGACAGCATGTTCTTGCTGCGCACCAGGCCGCCGTAGAACAGGCCCAGGCCGGGCAGGGTCATCAGAATGACGAAGGCGGTGGAGATCAGCATCCAGGCCGTATCGCCCTTGTTGGGCACCGGTGCCGGAGCGGCAGCAGCAGCCGGGGCAGCAGGAGCCGCAGCGGCGGCAGCAGCGTCAGCCTTGGGTGCAGCCGCAGCCGGAGCAGCAGCAGCGGGTGCTGCAGCGGTAGCCGCGGCAGCTTCAGGCTTGGGCGCGTCCTGCGCCTGGGCCGGTGCGGTAAAACCTACCGCCAGAATCAGCGCGCCAATGGCGAGCGCGCCGGAAAACATTTTCTTCATGCTCATTAGAATTCCCCTTTTTTTACAGAGCGTCTTTGCCGGTTTCGCCGGTACGGATACGGATCACATCCAGCAGATCCTGGACGAAGATCTTGCCGTCACCGATCTTGCCGGTACGGGCAGCGGTTTCGATGGCTTCCAGGGCACGTTCGACGATGGCGTCGTCCACGGCAGCCTCGATCTTGGTCTTGGGCAGGAAATCGACCACATACTCGGCGCCACGATAGAGCTCGGTATGGCCTTTCTGGCGACCGAAGCCCTTGACTTCGGTCACGGTGATGCCTTGCACCCCGATCGCGGAGAGGGCTTCACGCACCTCGTCCAACTTGAACGGTTTGATGATCGCTGTGATCAGTTTCATACGAACCTCGTATTAGAAAGTTTTGCTGAGGGAGAAGACAACGCCGTTCTTGCCGACGTTTTTGGAACCGTCAGATACCGGGGTGGTCGACACACCGTCCTTGAGGTCGGTACCGACATAGGCCAGGCCCAGGGTGATGCCAGCCAGGTCGTCGAAGGTCTTGGACAGGCCGATCTTCCAGTCGGTATAGCTGACCGCGCTGGGGTTGCCACGCACGCTCTGGTGACCCAGGTGCAGGCCCAGGACCACGCCGTAGAAGGTGTCGATGTTGGCACCCAGGTCGAAATACTGGCTGTACTTGCTGTTGACCGCACCGAACAGGTTGGTCAGCGACTGCGAATACTTGAAGTAACCCGGACCGTAGCCGACCTGGCCATACAGTTCGAAGGTGTTGGCGTTCTTCACGCCGCTGTTGGCCAGGGTGTTGCCCGGGTAGTAGTAATACAGGCCGCCCACGTCATAGGTGAAGCCACCACCGATGTCACCGCGCTTGCCGCCGTAGATATCCCACTCGACCGGGCCCTTGGTATCGGTACCGGTGAGCGTGCCGGCGTCCTTGATCCACTTGATGGTGCTCAGCCAGGTGCCGGCATACAAGCCCGTCGGGTTGTGGGTGTAATCAGCACCGACCTGCAGGGCCGGGTCGAAGCGGGTCTGGGTCAGGCCGCGGTAGCGGTAATCGCTCACGATCGCGGCGTTGAAGCTCAATTCATTGTCCGGCTTGGCGTCTTCTGCTCGTGCCACGGTAGAAACGAAGGATGCGGCAATGGCTGTTGCAAGAATCAGTTTCTTCATGACTTCCCTCTGGATTATGTTTAACAATAAAGTCGTTTTTTGTTTTGCCTTTACCACTTAGCAGGAGCCGTGCCATGTCGATTAGGCATAGGAGGCTTGTGTTTTCGGCATAAAGCCGGAATCCGCGCCGAATTTTTTCGCGCTTCAGTTCAAAATAGTGCAGCAAACCCCAGAATGCACGACCTTGGTGCAACAATAAGTACTTTTTGACAAACTTGCGTCAAACGCGGCAAACACATTTTGGTGCGCCGGGGGCGAAGACGGTCGAGATCACCAAGACGGCGCATTTCCTGAAGGAAAAATTGTCGTCTCCGGCACCTGCTCGTAAAATTGAGGTCTGAAGAGGACATCCTGTTGTGAGGATGGGCGGGAAACCGCTAAACTTGCGATCCAGCTATCAGCCAAGGAGATCCGACATGGACAAGCCCCCGTTTTTTGAAGACCTGCAATCCAAGATCAACAAGGCGATCGAAAACTCTCCGGCCAAGGACATCGAAAAGAACGTCAAGGCCATGCTGAGTCAGGGTTTTGCCAAGCTGGACCTGGTCACGCGCGAGGAATTCGACGTCCAGGCCCAGATACTGGCCAAGACCCGCGCCCGCCTGGAGGCGCTGGAAGCGCGTGTTGCCGAGCTTGAAGCTCAGCAAAAACAGACTCCATGATCCTGGCGACGACTCTCTTTCTTTTTCCTACCCCGCTTTTTTTCCCTCCTGACAGACTGCCGGGCTCATTGCGATGAGCCTGGCGGTCTTGCG
>JAFAMT010000432.1 GCA_019233085.1 Herbaspirillum sp. | reverse complement strand
GCTGCTGCGCACCTGGTTGAGCCCTGATTCCACATGTTGCAGGTGGATATGCATCAGTTGCTCAGCCTGTTCCAGATCGCCGCGTTCCAGCGCCTCGACGATCAGGACATGTTCCGAACACGAATCCTCGGCCTGCTCCGACGACTGGTGCAGCATGGCGGTCAGCGTCGTGCGGGCGGTCAGGGCGCGCAGCGTCTCCGAGAGCAGCGAATTGCCCAGGCATTCGCACAGGCAGACGTGGAAATCTCCCAGCAGGTAACTGCGGGCCCCCACATCGGCGCCGGCGATGGCGGCCTCTTCGCGGGCGATGTGCGCGCGCAGCTGGCCGATCGCGTCTGCGGTGATGGGCCGCGTACGCGCCTGGCGCAGCAGGCCCAGCTCGATCACCCGACGCGCCTCGAAGGCTTCGCGTGCCTCATCGGCAGTCGGCTCGATGACGAACCAGCCGCGCCGGGCGCTGACGGTAACGATGCCGCGCGCCATCAGCCGCGTCAGCGCTTCGCGTACCTGGGTGCGCGAGACGTTGAAGAGATCGGCCAGTTGCTGTTCGCCCAGCCGCGTACCCGGTGCCAGTTGCTTGGCCAGGATCGCCTCGGTGATGCGCATGGCAATCTGCGACGACGACTTGATGGAAGGATTGGTGCTCATGACCCCTCATCAGCAAGTTGTGTGCCACGCTGATATACAAGATTGGCATACAACATCCGGCGACGATTATTGGCGGCGAGATCCCGCCGTGGCAAGGGTTTTCAAGCGAACAGGAGGGCCGGCAGGCCGATGGCGCCCGGGATGCTGCGTTGCGCTGGCGCCCGCCGCACCATGGTGGTGGGCTGCGCCATGCCTTTTTCGTGCGCATGGTAGCGCCGCGCCTGCACTTTTTTTGTGCGCCGCCATGCTGTTCGGTGGTGGATGATGGCGGAATATTTATTCCGCTTATCCTGGCTGGATTGGACCTCTAAAATTGTTTAAATTACAATTTTGTGTAAAAGAAATATAAATTCTCATTGAATGAAATTAAAATTTGATACAAATTTTTGACATTCCTCAAGAATAAACAGGGAGCTTGCGTGGGCCGAGATGGCGCAACACAACCAGATCAATCAGTTCGGCAAGGCTGGCAGGGGGGGCATGCGTGGCGTACGGTCCGCGGGGTGATGGGGGCCGTGCTGGCCACCATCGCGCTGCTGCTGCCTGCCGTGGCGTCGGCTCAGACCGCGTCCGCTCCGACCCAGGTCGAGGCGGCACCGGCTTCGGCGGCGTTCTATTACGGCACCAATCCACCGCTGGCCGACCTGCAGGCCTTCGACGTGGCGGTGGTGGAACCGGAGTACGTCAGCAACCCCGCCACCCGTACCCGGGCAGCGGCCGATGGCGCGCACCAGTTGTTTGCCTATGTATCGCTGGGCGAGGTACAGCCTTCGCGTCCCTATTACAGGCAGTTGCCGCCTGGCGTGCTCAAGGGCAGCAATGCCGCCTGGGGCAGCCGGGTGATCGACCAGGCGGCGCCGGGCTGGCGCGACTTCTTCCTGGACCAGATCGTCGCGCCCCTGTGGGCCCAGGGCTGGCGCGGCTTCTTCCTCGATACGCTGGATTCCTACCAGCTCTTTGCCAAGACCGATGCCGAACGGGCCGTCCAGACCCAGGCCATGGTCGCCACCCTGCGCGAATTCAAGCGCCGCTATCCCGAGGCCAGGCTGATCCTCAATCGCGGCTTCGAGCTCTTGCCCGAGATCGCCCCGCTGACCTATGCGGTGGCGGCCGAATCGCTCTATCGCGGCTATGACGCCGGGCGCCGCACCTATGGCGCGGTGCCCGACAATGACCGTGCCTGGCTGCAGGGCCAGATGCAGACGGTGCGTGAGCGTTACCACTTGCCGGTCATCGCCATCGACTACGTCGACCCGGCGCAGCGCGGCGCGCGTGACCTGGCGCGCGAGACCGCCCGCAAGATCGTCGCCGATGGTTTCATCCCCTGGGTGGCCGATGGCGCACTCATGTCGATTGGTGTCTCCAGCGTCGAGCTGGTGCCGCGCAATGTGCTGGTGCTGCTGGACCTGGCGCCGGGCGAGGACTTGCATACCAGCGAAGCGCAGCGCTTCCTGGGCATCCAGTTGAATCATCTCGGCTTGCGCTACGAGTTCCGCGATGTCGGCCGCGAGGGCTTGCCCACCGAACCGCTGGCGGGGCGCTATGCCGGCGTGGTGACCTGGTTCCGCTCGGGCGCCATCCATCAGTCATTGGGGCCATGGCTGGACAAGCGCATCAAGGAGAGCGTGCCGGTGGCGATCTTCAATGCCTTCGGCTTCCAGATGACCAAGCTCACCGCCGACATGCTGGGTCTGGCCAGCTTCGCCGCGCCCACCCCGGAGCAGTTGAACGTGGTCCAGGCCGATCCCGCATTGATGGGCTTCGAGACCAAGCCACGGGTGGACCGCGGCCAGCTGGAGAACGTGCGCCTGGCCGACCCGGCCGCCAGGTCGCTGCTGCGCATGAGGGACAACCGCAACAATGTCTATGACGCCGCCGCCATCACCCCCTGGGGCGGTTTCGCGCTGGCGCCCTTTGCCACCACCACGGCACCGGTGCTGGACCCGCCGCGCTGGGTGCTGCAGCCCATGCTGTTCCTCAAGCAGGCGCTGCGCCTGCCGGACATCCCGGTTCCCGATGTCACCACCGAGGGGGGACGCCGCATCCAGACCAGTCACCTGGATGGCGACGGCTTCCCCTCCAAGGCCGAGTATCCCGGCTCGCCCTTCGCGGTCGAAGTCCTGCAACGCGAGATCTGGGATCGCTACCGCTTCCCGGTGACGGTCTCGGTGGTGGAGGGCGAGTTGAGTCCGCAGGGCGTCTATCCCCAGCTGTCGGCGCAGACCACGGCGCTGGCGCGCAAGATGTTTACGCTGCCCTACATCGAGCCGGCCAGCCATTCCTTCTCGCATCCCTTCAGCTGGGCCGATGCGATGAACGACACCCACCATGCCGACATCACCCAGATGGATGGCGACGCCTCGCATACCCTGGAGGTGCCCAACTACAAGTTCAACCTGCAGCGCGAGATCAAGGGGTCGATGGACTACATCAACCAGACCCTGCTGCCGCCGGGCAAGAAGGCCGAGGTCTTCCTGTGGACCGGCAATTGCGTACCGCCGCCAGAGGCCATCGCCCAGACCTACCTGGACGGCTACCTCAACATGAACGGCGGCGATACCATGATCACCCGCAGCCGCAACACCTGGACCGACATCGCTGCGCAAGGCATCCGCAAGCAGGGCTGGTACCAGGTGTTCGCTCCCAACCAGGACGAGAATGTCTATACCGGCAACTGGACCGGCCCCTTCTACGGCTTCGAGCGCGCCATCGAAAGCTATGAGCTGACCGGCGAGCCGGTGCGATTCAAGGCCGTCGACATCTACTACCACTTCTATGCCGGCACCAAGCCGGCCTCGGTGGCGGCGCTGCACAAGATCCACCGCTGGGCGCAGGCGCAGCCTTTTACACGGCTGTATGTGTCGCAGTACATCCGCAAGGTCATCGATTTCGAAAACACCAGCATCGCCCGCACCAGCGATGGCACGCTGGTCTACCGCACCGGCGCTCATCTGCGCACGCTGCGCATTCCCGAGGGCGCGCCCGGGCCTGACCTGGCAGCCGCGGGTGTGGCCGGCATCGCACCGGGGCCGGAGGGACGCTACCTGATCACCTCGGCCGCGCAGGTGCGCCTGGCGCCGCGCATGGCCGAGACCCGGCCCTTGCCGATGCTGCTGGAGGCGGGCGGCCAGGTCAGCGATTTCCGTCGCAGCGTGAGCGGCGACAAGGCCGAGCTGCGTTTCACGCTCAGCGCCAACGGCGCGTCGACCTTCAGCATCCAAGGTGCACGCGCCTGCAGCGCCAGCGCCGATGGTGTCGCGCTCACTCCTGGCAAGTCGCCCAGCATCCGCAGCCAGGCCTGGTTCAAGGATTTCTCCGGAAAGTCAGCAGTCCATCAATATGACATCGGCTCCACAAACGCCCAACTCGCGACAACACGGCACCTGGTACTCGTTCAATGCACCTTATGAACGACTGAGGCTGTTCTCGCCCTGGACGATCGCCGGTTTCGCGCTGGCGGTCGGGACCGTGTTCGCCCTGGTCTATCCCAAGGTCTCGCTGCAGCAGCGTCTGGAGGTGGCCAATGCCAGCGGCCGTCCGGACCAGTTGACGGTCGAATACCTGAAGGTCTTCCTCAAGGCCCAGCCGGGCAATGCCGTCTTGCGCGCCGAGCTGGTCAGGCAACTGATCGACCTGGGCCAGCTGGCCGAAGCCCGCCAGCAACTGGCCTTGCTGGAGATGGGCAATGACCCCGCTGCGCAATTGTCGGCCGCTTGGCTGCAATACCGCATCGGCCAGCAGGAAGTCTTTGCCCTGCCCGAGAGCTCGCCCGAGCGTGCCCGCGGGGTGCTGCGCCTGCGCCAGCAGTTGCAGGCGCTGATGAGTTATCCGCTGACCTCGCAGCAATGGCTGAACCTGTCGCAGGACGCGCTGGCGCTGGGCGACGTGGAGGCCGCACGTGTGGCCTTCGCTCGCTTGCTGGCTGATCGCGCCACGGCCGAGATGCCCTATGCGGAGGTGGTGCGGCTGGGCCAGCAAAGCCTGGGCATGGGCGACTATCGCAGCAGCGCCGCCTTCTCTTTGCTGGCGATGAAGCATGCCGGCTCGCTGGAGTCGCGCCGCGAGAATTTCATCACGGCCTTGCGTACCTTGCAGGCCGGTGGCCTTTACCAGGAAGCACTGGAGGCGGCCGACGCCAACCTGGCGCCGCTGGCCAATGACAAGCAGACCCTGCTGTTCCTGACCCGGCTGGCGCAGGCGGCCAACCGTCCCGATGCCGCCGAGCGCTACGTGCGGCAATTGCTGCAATTGTCCATGGGCCGCGCCACCGCGCCGCTGGCGGCGGCCGGGCAGGGCGGCTATGGCCAGGTGCAGTACCGGCAGATGCGCGACTTCACCCGCTCGCTGCGCCTGGCGCAGGGCTTGCTGCACGCTCCGCACCTGCTGCAACTGCGCCTGCACGCGGCCATGCGCGAGGGCCGCATCCTGCGCGTGGCCGATGCCGGTCCCGATCTCTCCCAACCGAGCGCGGCCGACCAGGCCGCCAGCGGCGCCCTGGCGCGCCTGCCCTTCGATGACGAGATCTATACGCTGGCCTACAACGTCTTCCTGGGCAATCGCAACCTGGTCGATGCGCGCCTGCTGGCGCAATCGGCGGTGCGGCAGAAGCCCGACAGCGCCGCCTGGCGCAAGCGCCTGGCCGAGGTGTCGGAGTGGAGCGGGGTGCCAGAGCAGGCCACGCCGCAATGGCTGGCCTATGCCCGCCTCTCCAACGACGAGGCGGCCTGGGACAATGTCTTGCGCATCGCTACCGGTACCTTCGAACAGGACATCCTGGTAGAAGCCCTGCAGCACAAGATGCAGGTCGAGCCGGGCGATCCCAAATGGGTCAACCAGCTGGTGGCCCAGTATGAGAACATCGGCCAGCCCGAGCGCGCCGCCGCCTTGTTGCAGACGCGCCTGAACCCGGGCCGCGGGCCGCGCTTGGCGCCCGCCGAGCGCAATGCCGAGATGGACGCCCTGGTCAGGCTCTACCTGCGCATGGGCCGTGATGCCGATGCCCTGGCCCTGCTGGAGCAGCAGCGCAAGGAGTTCGGGCCGTCGGCCGGCAATGCCTTGCTGGCAGCCAACCAGCTCTATCTGCAGGGGCGCCTGGAAGAAGCCATGGGCGTGCTGCGCGAAGCTGCACCGATGGCGCCGGTGGACAATGCCGATTTCTGGCGTACCTACGCCGAAGTGGCGCGCTATCTCGATCACAACGACGAGGCGCGCCAGGGCTATGACAAATTGCTGGCCGGCGACCAGGCGCTGGAAGGCGACATGAGCAACATGATGGGCGTGATCCAGGAACGCCAGCCGCGCGCCGCCGCCGAGCTGGCCGAGTTCGCCTTCCAGCGCACCGGCGTGGCCAACTTCGCGGTGCAGGCGCTGACCTATCGCCAGCGCATCAACGATCTCGATGGCGCCCAGGCCTTCCTCGACCGCATCACCGCACAGCAGAACGCGGCGCTGGAACAGAACGTCCCCTACCTGACCGTGCGCGCCTCGGTGAAGCAGTTGCGGCGCGACTTGCCGGGCGCACGTGCCGACATGCTCAAGGCCCTCGCCATCAACCCTCGCGCCGCCGAGGTGCGGGCCGAGATGATCTGGATCCTCATTGCCACCCGCGATGCCGCCACGCTCGAACGCGCGCTCACCCTGTGGGCGGCCGATGCCGAGACCACGCCGCAATTGTGGGGCCCGTTCGCCGCCGCCAACATGGCGCTGAACCGGCAGAACCTGGCCTTGCACTGGTTCCGCAAGTCGGGCTTCCCGCAGAACGACTATCTCTGGCTGATGAGTTATGCCGAGGCCCTGGATGCCACCGGCCAGCCCGACCTGGCGTGGCGCATCCGCCGTCGCGCCTGGATCGAGTTGCGCGATCCCCAGCAGTTACGCAATATCCCGCCCAACCAGTTGCGCGAATGGCGTGACCGCCTGGCCGCACTGGCTCCGCTGTTCCTGCCGGCCGATGCCGGTGCGCGCGTCATGCGCGCCCTGCTCGATAGCGACGTGACCAGCCTGGTACCACCCGAAAAAGCGGTGCTGCCGGCCGATGGCCCGGCCCTGCTGAAGGACATGCAAGCCGCCGCCGGCAGCGATGGCCGGCAGCGTGACCAGGAAGAAGCGCTGGCGGCCCGGCTGGCGCAGGGGCCGGATGCCCTGTTCGCCCGCACGGGCGAGGGCCAGCGTCCGCGTGACGATGCACGCCTGTCGGCCAGCGTGCGCGAACTGGCGCTGGCCTATGCGATGAACCAGGGCCAGTCCGACCTGGCTCGTGCGTGGCTGGCCACCCGCTTTGCCAGCCAGCTGGACAAGCCGCTCTGGGGCGACCTGGCCATGGCCCTGGCCGCCGACGATCGCCAGGGTTTGAATACGCTGCTGGACAACCTGGCCGACTGGCTGCCCATGTATGACCGCGTCGAAGCGGCGCGCGTAGCCGGCCGCATCGGGCTGGCGCAGACGCTGGCCTTCGACCAGCTGGAACGCCTGCCGGCCGACGATGAACTGCATGCCCGCCTGACCAGCCTGGTGACCGATGACCCCGCCAGGTTCTGGGCCGGCTACACCATGAGCCGGGCGTTTCCGCTGGTCACCAAGCTGTACCTGGTGCGTACCGGTTTTTCGCTCACACCGGGTACGCGCCTGGATTTCGGCTACACCGAGCGACACCAGAGCGTGGATGACCTGACCCAGCTGGGTGCAGTACCCGGCGTGGACCGCTTGTTCGAATGGACGCTGCGCCGGCGCATCGAGAACGGCTTCGTCAGCGTGGCGATGCAGCATCGCGATGCGATGACGGCCTTCAATGGCCTGCGCCTGGAGTTCTCGCAGCAATTGAGCCCCAAGCTGACCCTCAGCGGCAACGGCGGCCTGAACCAGGCCGCTACCGAATCGGCGCTCATGCAGGTGGGAGGACGGCGCAATGGCGGCGAACTCAACTTGAACCTGCTGCTCAGCCGTACCGAGTACCTGCGCCTGGGGGGCGGCCTGCAGCAGTACCAGAGCCAGGCCGGCACCTCGCTGGGCCGGGGCCGCATGCTCAATGCCGAAGTGGGCAGCCACCTGCGCGTGGAATATCCCAACCTGACCCTGCGCGCCTTCGTCACCGATGCCAAGTTCAGCGACTACGGCGCCAGCGACGACCAGATCGCGCGCCTGGCGCCGGTGGGAACGGACCCCACGGGTTTGCGCTACATGCCGCTGGATTCGCGTGTCTGGGGCGTGGCGCTGGGGACCGGCACGGTGGTGGAGAACACCTATACCCGCGCCTGGCGGCCCTATGCGGAATTCGGCATGACCCGCACCTCCGATATCGGCTGGGGGCGCAACCTGCGCGCCGGGCTGGCCGGCAGCGTGGTGGGGCAGGACCAGCTCTCCATCGCCGTCGAGAGCACCAGTGCCACGCCCAACACGCCGCAGCGCGGCTTTGAATTGAACGTGCTGTACAAATGGTTTTACTGACACATTGTTGCTTCAACGGATTGATCTGTTTTATCGATAAGCAAGCCCGTATTGATCTATCAAGAAATTATTGCCCTCATTGCACTCAACGGTGACCAAGATGAAAACACTAGCCTTTTCCCGCCTGCTGCGCCTGGGCGCCGCAACTGTCCTGGCCCTGGGCCTGGTGGCATGCTCCACCACCGATATCGGCGATGCGCCGGCCTTGCCGGCCAATGCGCGCTGGGGCTTGCTGCCCTTCGCCAACCACACCGAGACGCCGCAGGCCGGCCTGCGCGCCGAGGCCATCTCCGAGACCATCCTGCGGACCAATGGCATTGCCGACCTGCGTCGCTACCCGGCCTCGCTGAACAATGAAACCCTGTTCGAGCCGATGGACCGCAAGCAGCTCGATGCCGCCCTGGACTGGGCGCGCAGCGAGAACATCGGCTATGCCTTGTCGGGGACCGTCGATGAATGGCGCTACAAGGTGGGTGTGGATGGCGAACCGGCCGTGGGCCTGACGCTGCAGCTCATCGATGTCTCCAGCGGCAAGGTGGTGTGGGCCGCGGCTGGCGGCAAGAGCGGCTGGAGCCGCGAAGCGCTTTCGGCCGTGGCCCAGAAGCTCACCCGCACGCTGCTCTCGCCGCTGACCTCGGCGGTGCCGGCGGCCAGCACGGTTGACCAGGCCAGCAGCGCCGGCGGCCAGCCCTGAATGTCGCCCGCAAGGATGAAACCGTGAGCCAGTTCGAACGCAAGCCCGGGCCCTCCGCCCCCGACCGGGACAAGCCCCGGCGCGCGGCCGGCACGCCCCGTCCGCTCAAAGCCGTGACCCAGCGCCGCCAGAAATTCTGGTCGCGCTTCTTTACGCGCTTCGATACCGATAGCGGTTCGCCCCGCAAGGCCGCCCTGCGCATCCTTGAGACGGTGCTGCTGGTGGTGCTGGCATTGGTGTTTTCACATTGGGTGGCGCCGGACGACCCGCTGGGGGTGGACGCCCAGTTCCCCTGGCTGTGGCTGGTCCCGGCGATCCTGGCCATGCGTTACGGCAGTACCTTGGGTGTGGTCGCGGTGGCCACCATGCTGGGCGGCTGGTATGTGCTTACGCATGGGCGGCAGGGCGATGAAGCGGCGGCCATGGTATCGGCCGCGCAAGCGTTTCCGCAATCGTATTTCCTGGGCGGGCTCATCCTGACCCTGCTGTGCGGCCAGTTTGCCGAGGTCTGGAATGCGCGCAGCCGTCGCCTGCGCGCCATCAATGCCTACCTCGACGAGCGGCTGACCATGCTCACCAAGAGCCATTTCCTGCTGCGCCTGTCGCACGAGCGGCTGGAGCAGGACCTGCTGTCCAAGCCCTTGACCCTGCGCGAATCGCTGGACCGCATGCGTTCCCTGACCCTCACGCAGATCCTGCTGGACCCGCAGCAGATGCCCGCGCCGGAGGCCTTCCTGCAGATCCTGGCGCAGAGCTGCCAGGTGGCGGCGGCCTCGGTCTATACCTGCGACGGCGCCGGTCGCGTCAACCCGCAGGCCGTGGGCAGCATCGGCAAGGTCAGCGAACTGGTGGCCGACGATCCGCTGGTGAAATACTGCCTGGCCCAGCGCAAGCTGGGACATGTGCAGACCGAAAGCCTGAACCAGAACCTGCGCAACCAGAGCCGCTACCTGGTCTGCGCGCCCTTGAACAATTTCGATGGCCAGTTGTTCGGCCTGCTGGTGGTGGAGCAGTTGCCTTTCGTGGCGCTCAATGAAGATACGCTGCAGCTCATGTCGGTGCTCATCGACTACTATGCCGACGGCATCGAGATGGGCGACACCGCCCGTGCCATCCTGCAGCAATTGCCGACCTGCCCGCCCGAGCTGGCGGTGGACCTGGTGCGCCTGCACCGGCTCAAGCGCGCCACCGATATCGATTCATCGCTGGTGGCGCTGGTGTTTGGCGACGACGAACTCTCGCGTGACATGTACAACCAGATCCGGCGCCTCAAGCGTGCCGCCGACGTGGTCTGGGCCTACAAGACGGGGGATCACAATGTCCTGATGACGCTGCTGCCGCTGGCCGGCGCCGCCGCCGTGGATGGCTACCTGATGCGGGTGGAAGTGGCGTCGCAGGCGCAGTTCGGCAGCCAGTCGCTGGCCAGCTACGCCGCCACCCACACCGCCGCCATCGGCAGCGACGAGCCCGCCCGCCTGCTGCCCAACCTGGTAGAACGCTGTGCTGCTTAAGTCCTCCTTCACCGGCCTCGCCTTCGAGACGGCCTCGATCGCCCTGCTGCTGCGCGGCGGCAATGGCCTGGCCGTGCTGGGCGGCTACCTGGCGCTGCACATGGTGTCCTCGGCCCTGTTCGCACTGGCCATTGCTGCGGTGGCGCCGCAGCGTTATCGCCAGCCGCGCACCTGGCTGCTGGTGTACCTGTTCTTCTTCAATTTCTTCATTCCGGTGGGCGGCGTGCTATGCGCGCTGGTGGCGCTGCTGGTGGCGGTGTTCTGGCCCAAGCACCGTGTCGAGGACTACTTCGATACTTCGCAGGCGCCAGCCTTCGTCACCGCCCGGCGCCGCGAGGGAAGCGGCTTCTCGGGCAACCGCGTGCGCGCCCAGCTGGGCAGCGTGGCCACGCCCCTGGACAAGCGCCTCAATGCCCTGGTGGCCATCCAGAGCACGCCCACGCGCGCCAGCGGTGCCTCGCTGCGCAACCTGCTGGCTGACCCGGCCGACGACGTGCGCCTGCTGGCCTACGGCATCCTCGATGGCAAGGAAAAGAAGATCACCCAGCGCATCGTCGATGCCCGCCACCAGTTGAAGAGCACCACCGACACGCCGACCCTGCTGGTGCTGCACCAGCAGGTGGCCGAGCTCTACCAGGAACTGATCTACCAGAACCTGGTGCAGGGCGACCTGCTGCAGTATTCCTGCACGCAGATGCGCGAACACGCCCACGCGGCGCTGGCCATCGACGAGGCGCAACCAGCCCTGTGGTTCATGCTGGTGCGCCTGGAATTGATGAGCGGCGACCTTGCCGCCGCCCGGCTTGCCCAGCAGCGCGCCCAGGAGCACGGCTTCTCGCGGGTGCGCCTGCTGCCCTACCTGGCCGAGCTGAGCTACCTGGAGCGCGACTATGAACAGGTACGCAAGCTCTTCATCGAGATGGCCTTTGATGCCAGCGTCTCATCGAACCCGCAATTGCACCGCTTCTGGCGTCACGGTCGACGCACCATCGCCAATCGCCCTGAAGCTTTTCCCGGAGGCCGACCATGAGCCAGCAGCCCGATCCCTACCAGCGCCGCGCCACCGACTGCGACGTGATGCTGCTGCTGGAGGGCACCTTCCCCTATGTCAGTGGCGGTGTCTCCAGCTGGGTCAACCAGATCATCCGCGGCTTCCCGGAGCTGCGCTTCGGCCTGTGTTTCATCGGCAGCCGTCGCCAGGACTACGGCCAGCCCAAGTACGCCTTGCCCGACAACGTGGTGCACCTGGAGACCCATTACATCCACGAGCACCTGGCCGCTTCCGAGGTGGTGCGCTCGCGCGGCGATGCGCGCGCCTTTGCGCGCATGAACGAGCTGCATGACAAGTTCCGCAGCTACGGTCGCAGCGACGCGGCCTCGCATGCCGAACTGACCGCGCTGCTGGGCGAACTGATCCCCATGATGGCCGATGGCGGCAAGCTCGACGAGAACGCCTTCCTCTTCAGCAAGCAGGCCTGGGACTACCTGGCCGAGCAATACCGCAGCTTCTGCACCGACCCTTCCTTCGTGGATTACTTCTGGACGGTGCGCATCATGCACCTGCCGATCTGGACGCTGGCCCGGGTAGCGCGCAACCTGATCCCGGCACGCTGCTACCACACCATCTCCACTGGCTATGCCGGTTTCCTGGGCAGCCTGATGAAGATGCAGACCGGGCGAGCACTGATCCTCTCCGAACATGGCATCTACACCAAGGAGCGCAAGATCGACCTGTTCCAGAGCGAGTGGATCCGCGACAACCGCAACGTGTTCGAGAAGGATGCCTCGCAGATCCCTTACTTCCGTGACCTGTGGATCCGTTTCTTCGAGGCGCTGGGACGCTTGTGCTACCAGGCCTCCAACCAGATCGTGGCGCTCTACGAGACCAACCGCCTGCGCCAGATCAGCGATGGCGCGCCGGCCGAGCGTACCCGCAACATCCCCAACGGCATCGACCTGCCGCGCCTGTCGCGGCTGCGCGCACAGCGTACCGAGGCGATCCCGCCGGTACTGTGCCTGCTGGGCCGGGTGGTGCCGATCAAGGACGTCAAGACCTTCATCCGCGCCATGCGCACGGTGGTGAACCAGTATCCCCAGGCTGAGGCGTGGATTGCCGGCCCCGAGGACGAGGACCAGGCCTATGCCGAGGAATGCCATGCCATCGCCGAGGGCCTGGGACTGGGCGAGAAGGTCAGGTTCCTGGGCTTCCAGAAGATCGACGAGATCCTGCCCAAGGTCGGGCTGGTGGTGCTCTCCAGCATCAGCGAGGCGCTGCCGCTGGTGCTGCTCGAAGGTTTCGCCGCCGGCGTGCCGGGCGTGGCCACCGATGTCGGTTCGTGCCGCCAGCTGATCCACGGCCTCTCCGAGGAAGACCAGGCCCTGGGCGCGGCCGGCGAGGTGGTGGGCATCGCCCAGCCGCAGGCGCTGGCCGATGCGGCGCTGAAGCTGCTGACCGATCCGGCACGCTGGCATGCGGCCCAGGCCGCGGGCATCGCCCGCGTGGAACGCTACTACACCCAGGACATGATGTTCGGCGCCTATCGCGAGCTGTACCAGCAGGCGCTGGCCCAGAGCGAGGCGCCGACCGCCGGTGCGGCGTTGCGTTGCCCGGTGCGGCACTAAGCACCAAGTATTCACGAGGACCAAGATGGCCGGTATCGGTTTTGAACTGCGCAAGATATTGAAGCGCGACAGCCTGCTCTCGCTGATGCAGGCGTATTCCTATGCGGCCCTGATCAGCTCGGGGCCGTGGATCATGTCCATCGTCGGCATCCTGGTCATCGGCGTGCTCAGCTATGCGGTGGTCACGCCACAGGCGGTGATCGTGCAGTTCCAGGTCAGCATCACCTATGTGATCTCGCTGTCGCTGATCTTCACCGGGGTGTTCCAGCTGGCGCTCACGCGCTTTGCCGCCGACCGCCTGTTCGAGAAGGACAACAACGCCATCCTGCCCAACTTCCACGCGGTCTCGCTGGTGGTGACCGTGGCCGGCGGCGTGCTGGGGCTGCTGGTGGCGGCCTTCCTGTTCCCGCAGCAGAGCGCACTGTACCGGCTGCTGTTGCTGGCGGCCTTCATCATCATGTGCAACATCTGGATCGCTACCATCTTCCTGTCGGGGATGAAGCAGTACCAGGCCATCTTCTGGATCTATGCGCTGGGCTATGCCATCACGGTGGCGGCGGCGCTGCTGTTGCGACCGCTCGGGCTGGAAGGCTTGATGGGGGGCTTCGTGATCGGCCAGGCGGCGTTGCTGATGTCGATGATGGCGCTGATCCTGCGCAACTTCCCCTCGGATCGCTTCATCTCCTTCGAGTTCTTCGACCGCAAGAAGCTCTATCCTTCGCTCATGGCCATCGGCCTGCTCTACAACACCGCGATCTGGATCGACAAGGCCATGTTCTGGGTCACGCCCGAGACCAGCCAGGCCATCATCGGTCCGCTGCGCGCCTCGGTCATCTACGACTTGCCGGTGTTCCTGGCCTACCTGGCCATCATCCCGGGCATGGCGATCTTCCTGCTGCGCATGGAGACCGATTTCGTCGAGGACTATGACGCCTTCTACGATGCCGTGCGTGGCGGCGCCTCGCTGGAAACCATCGAGAAGCACCGCAACGGCATGGTGGAGACGGTGCGCCTGGGGCTGTTCGAGATCATCAAGATCCAGTCCATCGCCACCCTGCTGGTGATGGTGACCGGCGAGGCCCTGCTGAAATGGCTGGGCATCTCCACCCTGTACCTTCCGCTGCTGTACATCGACGTGATCGCCGCCAGCCTGCAGGTGGTCTTGCTGGGCGTGCTCAACGTCTTCTTCTACCTCGACAAGCGCCGCATCGTGCTGGGCCTGTGCAGCGGCTTCGTGCTGCTCAATATCGTCTTCACCTGGCTATCGATCTCGCTGGGCCCGACCTTCTACGGATTCGGCTTTGCGCTGGCGGTGCTGCTGGTGGTGCTGGCCGGTTGCCTGCAACTCTCGCGCACGCTGGAACTGCTGGAGTACGAGACCTTCATGCTGCAGTGAGGC
>JAFAMT010000412.1 GCA_019233085.1 Herbaspirillum sp. | reverse complement strand
CTGCGCTGCGCGTGCGGCAACAGCACATGCGGCAGCGCCCGGCATGGTCATGCCGGGTCCTTCATGAACGGTCCTGCCCCGCAAGGCTTGCTGGCCTGCGGTGCGCATGCGCACTGCAACCACGTCTCCTCCTTGACTGCTGTCTTGCAGCCGACGGTCTTGTGACGCCGTCTCTGGCTGCGTTTTCTTTTACGACTTGCGCGATATCACGGATACAGGCCGCGCATCTCGCGTGCCTGCAACACGCGCGTGCAGGCGACGATGAAGGCCGCGGTACGCAGCGACACATTCTTTTCATCGGCCAGCTGCCACACGGCGGCGAAGGCTTCGCGCATGATGCGGGTCAGGCGCAGGTTGATCTCGTCTTCGGTCCAGAAGAAGCTGGAGAAGTCCTGCACCCACTCGAAGTAACTCACGGTTACGCCACCGGCGTTGGCAATCACGTCGGGCACGATCAGCACGCCCTTGTCGCGCAGGATGTCGTCGGCTGCCGGCGTGGTCGGACCGTTGGCGCCTTCCAGGATGATCTTCGCCTTGATCTGGTTGGCGTTGGCTTCGGTGATTTGCTGTTCCAGTGCGGCAGGCACCAGAATGTCGCAATCGACCGACCAGAATTGGGCGCGATCGGTGATCTCGTCGGCGCCGGTGAAGCCCTTCACGCTGCCGTTCTTGGCCACGTAGGCTTGCAGTGCCACGACATCCAGGCCACCGGTATTGACGACGGTGGTCACGTGATCCTGCACCGCCACGACCTTGGAACCAGCCTCGGCGAACAGGCGTGCGGCGATGCCGCCGACGTTGCCGAAGCCCTGCACGGCGACCTTGGCATCCTTGATGTCCAGGCCACGCTTGGCGGCGGCTTCGCAGCCGACCACGAAGACACCACGACCGGTCGCTTCATGGCGACCCAGGCTGCCGCCCAGCGAAATGGGCTTGCCGGTGACCACGCCCGAGGAGGTGCTGCCCTGGTTCATGGAATAGGTATCCATCATCCAGGCCATGATCTGCGAATCGGTGTTGACGTCCGGTGCCGGGATGTCCTTGTTGGGGCCGATGATGATGCCGATCTCGCTGGTGTAGCGACGCGTGACGCGCTGCAGTTCACCACGGGAGAGGGTCTTGGGATCGACGCGGATACCGCCCTTGGCGCCACCATAGGGCACGTTCACGGCGGCATTCTTGACGGTCATCCAGGCCGACAGCGCCATCACTTCGGAGAGTGTCACGTCCTGGTGGAAACGCACGCCGCCCTTGCCGGGGCCGCGCGAGGTGTTGTGCTGCACGCGATAGCCCTCGAAGTGGGCGATGGTGCCGTCATCGCGCTCGATGGGCACGTCCACCACCAGGATACGCTTGGGGCGCTTCAAGGTTTCCACCCAGCGCGCCAGCGAGCCCAGATAAGGCGTCACGCGGTCGATCTGCTCGAGATAGACGCCCCACGGACCGATACCGTGCGGGACGAGATAGGAAGGCACTTCGTGATTAGGTACGTTCGACATGATGCAATCGCTCCTTTGGGTTGCCGTGCTGTTCAGGACAAAAAGGCTTCCAAATTCCGACGTTCGCCAAGGCATCTTACTCCGTCAAGGCCAGCCTGCAAGACGCGCTCCAAGCGCGGTCAAGGGCGGTCACGGAGTCGCGCCATGCCAGCCTGGCGCCTGTCGCGCCTGCTGGAAATTCGTGCCTGTCCGATTCAGCGCCGCCATCGTAGCCAGCCGACCAAAACTAGGCTAATGCTTTGTGAGCATGTAACTATGCATCTGATGCATAACCATTGCAATCCCTTTCTGCATGCGGCATTGCGGGATGCGCCACACTCCATTTTCCTCAGGAATCGCGCTTCTCGGCGGAACGCGCCGGCTTGGCTGCGGAGGCCTTTGCGGAACCCGCGCCAGCGCCCTTGGGGCGATCCTGGCGGTCCTGTCGCTGCGCATCCTGCTCGCTCAGGTATTCCCACAAGCGCGCCACCAGCGCCTTGCCGGTACGCTGCGCGGTGGGCCGCTCACGATAGAGCCGGATCTCCATCTCGACCTCCCAGTCGCCGACCGGTCCATCGGTACGCGCCAGCTGCCGGTTGCGTACTTCACGCACCACCGAGGACTCCGGCAGGAAGGCCACCCCATGGCCCTCCAGCGCCATCATCTTGAGGCTCTCGGACATGTCGGTCTCGTAGTGCTTGACCAGATGCAGCGGGCGTTTGGTGTCCGACATCATCAGCTCCACCATGCGTCCCAGGTAGGCGTTGCTGGTGTAGGAAAGGAAGGGCACCGGCGCCTTGGAACTGCCCGGGAAGACGTAATCGGGCTTGCCATTGCGGTCGCAGCGCGAATAAGGGCGCAGCGTCTCGGTACCCATGGTGAGCATGTCGTAGCGGCTGGCATCGAGCTGCACCGGCTGGCGCGGGTGGTGATAGCACAGCAGCAGGTCACAGCCGCCTTCGACGATGGTCATGACGGCATCGTGGACGTTGAGTGCGATCAGGCGCGTATTGATGGACCCGAAACCCGACTCCAGCGAACTGAGCCACTTGGGCATGTAGGTCAGCGAGAGCGTATGCGGCACTGCAAAATCGATGGTGGTCTGGGCGGTGGGCCGCTTGCCGCGCAACAGGGCGCGGGTGTTGTTGATCTGGCCCAGCATGGCCACGGCCTGCTCGTAGAAGACTTCGCCGGCGGCCGTCAGGCGGGTGGGATAGGAGGTGCGGTCGATCAGGTCGGTGCCCAGCCAGGCTTCCAGCGACTGGATGCGCCGCGAAAAGGCCGGCTGCGTCACATGCCGCAACTCGGCCGATCGGCTGAAACTGCGCGTTTCCGCCAGGGAGACGAAATCCTCAAGCCATTTGCTTTCCATTACCCGCCCACTTCCCGTTCAAGGTTGCATGCATTCATGCGAATGGGCGAATTGTGCCGCCGCGCCCGCGCCGGCGCAAGCCGCGCGCATTGCGGATAATGCTTAGCGGCGTCCGGCCGGCATCAGCACGCTGGGTTCGGCCTCCGGCTCCGAGGGCGCAGCCGCCTCCTCGCCCTCGGGCAAGGGCGACGCGCCCTCCTCGTCGGCGCCGGCCTGCTGGCGCAGCCACATCTGCGCATACAGGCCACCGGCGGCCAAGAGACCTGCATGGGTGCCACGCTCGACGATGCGACCGTGATCGAGCACCAGGATCTGGTGCGCATTGACGATGGTGGAAAGCCGGTGGGCAATCACCAGCGTACTGCGCTCGCGGGCAATCTCTTCCAGCTGTTGCTGGATGGCTTGCTCGGCGCGCGAATCGAGCGCCGAGGTGGCCTCGTCGAAGATCAGCACGGCCGGATCCTTCAACAGGGTACGGGCGATGGCCACGCGTTGCTTTTCGCCGCCGGAGAGTTTCAGGCCGCGCTCGCCGACCATGCTGGCATAGCCATCGGGCAAGGATTCGATGAAATCGTGGATGTAGGCCGCCTTGGCCGCCGCCACGATCTGCTCGCGCGTGGCGCCCGGCTTGCCGTAGGCGATGTTGTATTCGATGGTGTCGTTGAAGAGCACCGTATCCTGCGGCACGATGCCGATGGCCTGGCGTAGCGAGGCTTGCGTGACTTCGCGCAGGTCCTGGCCGTCGATGCTGATGCTGCCGCCATCCACATCGTAGAAGCGATACAGCAGGCGCGAGAGCGTGGACTTGCCCGAACCGCTGTGACCGACCACCGCCGTGGTGGTGCCGGCCGGCACCGTGAAATCGACATCGAAGAGGATCTGGCGCTTCTTTTCGTAGCTGAAATCGACGTGCGAGAAACGCAGCTCCGCGCCGCGTGTCCTGAGCGGCTGCGCGCCGGGGCGGTCGGCCACTTCACGGTTTTCTTCCAGCAACGAGAACAGGCGTTCCATGTCGGCCAGGCTCTGCTTGATCTCGCGATAGAGCACGCCCAGGAAGTTCAGCGGGATATACAACTGGATCATGAAGGCATTGACCAGCACCATGTCGCCCAGCGTCATCGTGCCATCGATCACGCCGGCGGTGGCGCGCCACAGGATCAACGTGACCGCGATGGCGATGATGGCGGACTGGCCGGTATTGAGCAGCGAGAGCGAGGTCTGCGATTTCACCGCGGCGCGTTCGTAGCGCTGCAAACCCTCGTCATAGCGGCGCGCCTCGAATTCCTCATTGCTGAAATACTTGACCGTCTCGTAGTTGAGCAGCGAATCGATGGCGCGGGTATTGGCATGCGAATCCAGCTCGTTCATGGTGCGACGGAAATGCGTGCGCCACTCCGTGACCGTGATGGTGAAAAGGATGTAGAGCACCAGCGCACCCGCGGTGATGATGGAGAACCAGATGTCGTAATGCGTGACCAGATAAGCCAGCACCAGCACGATCTCGATGATGGTCGGCAAGATCGAGAACAGCGTATAGGACACCAGCGTGGAGACCCCGCGCGTGCCGCGTTCGATATCGCGCGTCATGCCGCCGGTCTGGCGATTGAGGTGGAAACGCAGCGACAGCGCATGCAGGTGACGGAACACCTGCAGCGCGATGGTGCGCACGGCGCGCTGGGTGACGCGGGCGAACATCAATTCCCGCAGTTCGGTAAAGAGCGCCGTGGCCAGGCGCAACGCGCCATACGCCACCAAGAGGCCCAGCGGCAGCACCAGCAGAGCCTGCGGATGGGCCGGCGTGATGGTCATCTGGTCCACCAGCTTCTTGAGCACCAGCGGCACGCCCACGTTGGCCAGCTTGGCGCCGACCAGGAAGGCCAGCGCCAGCATCACGCGCCACTTGTAGGTCCACAGGTAGGGCAAGAGGGTCTTGACCACCGCCCAGTCGCCACGCTGGCGGACGATGGGAGCCTGGGAAGAGGAGGAGGAATTCGGATAACGGCGCATGGGAGATACCGGGAATAAAGGCCAAGCCAACGAAGGACAATGAGGAGCCAGCGAACCAAGCAGGACAGCAAGAGCGCAACATCCGATACACTGGGGCCTTTGGCGCGCTACGCGCAAGAACCGGATTATAAGAGTCAACCCGGAAGTCCGCCGGACTTCCCCGCTTTCCCAGGAGTCACCATGTCCCAGTCCATTCCCCCGCAACTGCCCGCAGGCAAGCATCCGCAATTGCGTGTCATGCCCATGCCGTCCGACGCCAACGTCTACGGCGACGTCTTCGGCGGCTGGATCATGGCCCAGGTGGATATTGCCGGTTCCCTGCCGGCCACGCGCCGCGCCAATGGCCGGGTCGCCACCATCGCGGTCAATTCCTTCCTGTTCAAGAATCCCGTTTTCGTCGGCGACCTGCTCTCCTTCTACGCCGACATCGTCAAGGTCGGCAACACGTCGATCACCGTGAACGTGGAAGTCTATGCCGAGCGCAACCGCCTGCAGACCGAGATCGTCAAGGTCACCGAAGCCACGCTGACCTATGTGGCCACCGACGAGAGCCGCAAGCCGCGTCCGCTACCGCCGCTGGATCCGGCCCGCGAAGCCGGTATCGATCCGGCGCTGTGACAGCCCCCCGAGCACTGTTGAAATGATTTCAGCCCGCACCAGTGCGCTGGTGCGTATCGTCATGCTTTTCTCACCGCCCGCCTCCCTCACATCATGAATGCATCAAGCCGTCCCGTCGTCCTCATCGCCGCCCGCCTGTCGCCCTACCTGCTGAGCCGGCTGCAAGAGAACTTTACCTGCCACAACCTCATCCTCGATAACCTGAGTGAGGCGCAACTTGCCGCCATCGCCCCGCAGGTGCGCGGCGTTGCCGCCAATGGCGAGGCCAAGATCAACCGCGAGTTCATGGCGCGCTTCCCGGCACTGGAAATCGTTTCCGTCTTCGGCGTCGGCTATGACGGCGTGGATGTCCCGGCGGCCCGTGAGCGCGGCATCCATGTCACCCACACGCCCAATGTGCTCAACGACGACGTCGCCGACCTGGCCATCGCACTGATGCTGGCCACCGCACGCAACGTGGTCCGTGCCGACCACTTCGCCCGCAGCGGCCAGTGGAAGAGCGGCCCCTTCCCGCTCACCACCAAGGTCAGCGGCGCGCGCCTGGGCATCGTCGGCCTGGGCCGTATCGGCGAAGCCATCGCCAGGCGCGCGGCAGCCTTCGATATGGAAATCTCGTATCACAACCGCTCGCGCAAGGATGTGCCTTACACCTACGTGGGCGACATCAAGTCGCTGGCTGCGGCGGTCGATTTCCTGGTGATGATCACCCCCGGCGGGGCCGGCACGCGCGCGCTGGTCGATGCCGAGGTGCTCGATGCGCTCGGCCCCAAGGGCTACCTGATCAACGTGGCACGCGGCTCGGTGGTCGATCAGCCGGCACTGATCGCCGCCCTCAAGGAGGGCCGGATCGCCGGCGCCGGCCTGGACGTGTTCGAGAACGAGCCCAACATCCCCGCCGAGCTGGCTGCACTTGAGAACGTGGTGCTGACACCGCACATGGCCAGCGGCACGCAGGTCACGCGCACGGCGATGGCCGACCTGGCCTTCGACAACCTGGAGGCGCATTTCAGCGGCAAGCCGGTGGTGACACCTGTGCCGGACTGAATTTCCAGGCACCAAAAACTAACAAAACATAGTGAAGATGAAACCTGATGCATTCATCAGGTTAAAAAAAAACGCTGCCGGATCACTCCGGCAGCGCTTTTTTTCTGGACCTCAGTCGCTCAGGCCGCCCGCTTCTGCGGTGCCGCCTTGCCCGGCTCATCGCGCAGCTCACGACGCAGGATCTTGCCTACGTTGGTCTTGGGCAGCTCGTCACGGAACTCGATGTACTTGGGCTTCTTGTAACCGGTGAACTGCTCCTTGCAGTAGGCCATCAGCACCTCGCTGGTCAGCGCCTTGTCCTTGCGCACCACGAACAGCTTGACGGCCTCGCCGGTATGCTCGTCGGGCACGCCCACGCAGGCACATTCCAGCACGCCCGGATGCTGCGCCACCACGCCCTCGATCTCGTTGGGATAGACGTTGAAACCGGAGACCAGGATCATGTCCTTCTTGCGGTCGACGATGCGGGTATAGCCACGCGCATCCATCACACCGACGTCGCCGGTCTTGAAGAAGCCATCCGGCGTCATGACCTTGGCGGTCTCATCGGGACGCTGCCAGTAGCCCGGCATCACTTGCGGGCCACGGATGGCGATCTCGCCCGGCTGGCCCAGCGCAACCGGCTGGCCATCGTCATCCAGGATGGCGATCTCGGTGGAAGACAGCGGCAGGCCGATGGTGCCGGTGTACTCATCGATGGTGCAGGGATTGGCGCTGGCGATGGGCGAGGTTTCCGACAAACCATA
>JAFAMT010000362.1 GCA_019233085.1 Herbaspirillum sp. | reverse complement strand
CAAGCTGCAGACCGGCAACCCCACCGATGCCGGCGCGCTGGAGATGCTGGCCCAGGCCCAGTTCGCCAACGACGACAAGCAGGGCGCCCTGGCCAGCTACCAGCGCCTGGTGCAGCTGGTGCCGGATTCGGCGCCGGCGCAACTGCGCCTGGGTTCGCTCTACCTGGCCAACAACAACCAGCAGGGTGCGATCGACGCAGTTCGCAAGGCACTGGAGATCCAGCCTGACTTTACCGAGGCTGAAATCTTCCGCGCCACCATGTACTCGCAGGCGGGCGACAATGCCACGGCGCTGTCGGTGGCCAAGCAGATGCAGAAAAAGCCCACTCAGGCCCTGGTGGGCTACGAGCTGGAGGGCAATATCCAGGCCTTCCAGAAGAAGCCCGATCTGGCTGCTGCCGCCTTCGGCCAGGCCTTCGCCCTGGACAAGCAGAACGTGCGCCTGCTCATGAAGCTGCATGGCGCCCTGCTGCTGGCCGGCAAGAACCAGGAAGCAGCAGCCGCCGCGGCCCAGTGGTTCAAGGCCCATCCCAACGATGTGGCCCTGCACCTCTACCTGGGTGAAAGCGCGCTGGCGCAGAAGCAGAACAAGGTTGCCATCGACCACTACCAGCAGGTGCTGCGCCAGCAGCCCAACAATGTCGGCGCGCTCAACAACCTGGCCTGGGCCTACCAGCAGGAGCATGATCCGCGTGCCATCGAAACCGCCGAAAAAGCCTATGCCGCTGCCAGCGACGCCGCTCCGGTGGTCGATACGCTGGGCTGGATGCTGGTCGAGAAGGGCAATACCGAACGTGGCCTGACGCTGCTCAAGAAGGCTGCCTCGCTCGCACCGGACGCCCTGGACATCCGCTACCACCTGGTGCAGGCCCTGGTCAAATCGGGCGACAAGGCCGCTGCCCGCAGCGAGCTGGAGAAGATCCTGGCCGTCAACAAGCCCTTCCCTCAGAGCGACGAGGCCAAGGCGCTGCTGGGCACGCTCTGAAGGCATGACCATGGCCATCCTGGACGATATCAAGACCCTGCTGGGCGAGGCCCTGGGCCTGGCCCAGGGCAGCCGTGACTGGCAGCGCGACACGCCGCTGCTGGGCAGCGTCGCCGAGCTCGACTCGGCGGCGGTGATCCACATCATCGCCTCGCTGGAGGAGCGTTACGGCATCCAGTTCAACGACGAGGACATCGATGCCAGCCTCTTCGAGACGGTAGGCAGCCTGGTGGCCTTCGTCGAGGGCAAGCTGGCGTGACCGGTCCGGGGACCGCCAGCGCGCGGGTCCTGCCCTTCTTCCTGCCGGCGGCGCAGGGTGCGCGCCTGTGCCTGTACCATGCGCCGGCGGCCGGCCAGCCCTGCCGTGGCGGGATGGTCCTGGTTGCTCCCTTTGCCGAGGAAATGAACCGCAGCCGCCGCATGGCAGCCCTGCAGGCTGCAGCCATGGCGCGCGCCGGCATCGGCGTACTCATCATCGACCTGTACGGCTGCGGCGACAGCGCCGGCGAGCTGGCCGATGCCCAGTGGTCGCTCTGGCATGACGATATCGGCCTGGCGCTGGACTGGCTGCGCGAACGGCTGCAGGCGCCGGTGGGCCTGCTGGGCGTGCGACTGGGGGCGCTGCTGGCCCTGGATGTGGCGCGCACCCGCACCGACGACGTCAGCGCCCTGCTCTTTTGCAATCCGGTACTGGATGGCCAAGCCTACATGACGCAGTTCCTGCGGCTGCGGCTGGCCGCCGGCCTGCTCAGCCCGCAGGAGTCCGAGGGACCCAGCAGCGTCCAGGAGATGCGGGTGATGCTGCAAGAAGGAGAATTGCTGGAGGTGGCCGGCTACGAACTCAGTGGCGCGCTGCTGGCCGCAATCGATGGCCTGCATGCAAGGGTCCACCTGCCCGTCGGGGTGGCGGTCCACTGGATGGAAGTGGTGCGCGACGCCAGTGCGCCGCTATCGCCGGCCATCGACAAGGTCGCCCGGGCCTGGTCACTCACGCCGCATGTGGTCGAGGGCCCGGCCTTCTGGTCCACCCCCGAGGTCAGCACCTGCCCGGCGCTGATCGAACTGGCCACGAGCTTGGCCTTGTCCTCGCTGGGAGCCTGATCTCATGGACTATGAAGAACAGGCTTGCAGCCTGGATTGCGCCGGCCAGCAACTGATCGGCATCCTGACGTTGCCCTTGCCCTTGCCCTTGCCCTTGCCCTTGCCCTTGCCCGATACCGATACCGAGGCCGCAGCCAAGCCCCCCGTGCCGGGCATCCTGATGCTGGTCGGTGGCGCGCAATACCGCAGCGGCAGCCACCGCCAGTTCACCTTGCTGGCGCGCAGCTTTGCAGCGGCCGGCTTCCCGGTCATGCGTGTGGATTTCCACGGCATGGGCGACAGCTCCGGCGATACCGCCGATTTCGAGACATTCGGGCCCGATATCGATTGCGCCCTGGCCGCCTTCAGCCAGGCCGTTCCGGCAATGGCGGGCGTGGTCCTGTGGGGCTTGTGCGATGGCGCCTCGGCGGCGCTGCTGCATGGGCATGCCGATGCCCGCGTGCGGGGCATGGTGCTGGTCAACCCATGGGCCAGGACCGAGAGCGGGCAGGCCCAGGCCTACCTGAAGCACTACTACCGCTCGCGCCTGTGGAGCCCGGACCTGTGGGGCAAGATCCTGCGCGGAAGGTTTGATGCAAAGGCGGCGCTGCTGTCGCTGTGGGAGCAGCTGCGACGCGCCTTGCGCGGCGCCGGCCCCGCGGTGCAGGCCAGCCTGCCCGATCGTCTGCTGCAAGGCTATGCGGGCTTTGCCGGTCCTGTGCTGTTGATCCTCTCCGGCCAGGACCTGACCGCGCGCGAATTTGCCGACCTTGCCACCCCGGGCAGCCGCTGGGAGACCCTGCTGCAGGATCAGCGCACCACCCGGCTCAACTTGCCCGAAGCCAACCACACCTTCTCGACCCGCAGCTGGCGCCAGGACGTCGCGCAAGCAACGCTGCAATGGCTGGCACGCTGGCATAGCTGAACCGGGACACAGTGGTCGAGTGGTCGAGTGGTCGAGTGGTCGACCCGAGCAAATGCGCAATAGCGGCTAAGTATTCCGGAGACAGCGCGGCTACACTGGCGCCATGAAACCGGCCCACTCCGAACAACTCTACCGTGACAGGATGGCCCGCGTGGTCGCGCTGCTGGTCGCCGATCCGATGGCACCGCATCGCCTGGAGGACCTGGCGGCGGCTGCTGCTTTTTCGCCCTTCCATTTCCATCGTCTCTATCGCGGGCTGATGGGGGAAACCGTCACCCAGACCTTGCGGCGCCTGCGCCTGGCCCAGGCCACGTTGTCGTTGTCGCAGGGTCGCGGCAGCGTTACCGAGATCGCCCTGGCCTGCGGCTACGACAGCCCGCAAGCCTTCAGCCGGGCGTTCCAGCGCTTCGCCGGGCACTCGCCGCGTGCGTTCCAGCGCCGGATCGCGCGGCTGGGTGATGACCAGGCCGGCGTGCCGATGGTCGCATTGAAGGAAATCGGTCCCTTGCAACTGCAGGGGCTGCGCCATCATGGCCCCGCCGCGACGATCCCGCATACCCATCGCCACCTGCGACAACTGGTAGGTCAGCGCGCGGTCAGCCGGTGGCTGGGCCTGTGCCAGGGCGATCCCGAGGATGGGGATTTCCGCTACTTTGCGGCAACCCGACTGGCGGACGGCCCACTGGAAGACGCACGCTTGCAGTCCATCGCGCTACCGGCGGGGCTGTACGCCAGCCATACCCTGCTCGGCCCCTACAGCCAGATCAACGCCACCATCGAAGCGCTGTATGCCAGCTGGCTGCCAGGCAGCGGCTTTGAACCGGATCATCGGCCCCTGCTGGAGTTCTACCATCCCCATGCGCCGGGCACCCCGTCATCGGCCCGGCGCACCGACCTGCTCGTTCCGGTGCGGCCGCTGCCCTAGCTTGCGCACCGGGATCGGCCGGGTATGCCGGCTTGCCGGCATGACTTCTTGATCGTTTTCTTTCCTGTCGAGGCTCACCATGACCATTTTCCGCACACTGTGCCTGGTACTGATGTATTCCCTGCTGCTGCCTGCTCAGGCTGGCAATATCGGTTTCCAGCGGCAGCTCGCCCCCGATCCCGATGGCGCCGCGCTGGAAGTGGCAATCTGGTATCCCAGCCAGGCACCAGCAGCACCGCTGGCGGTGGGTGCGGCCTCGCAGACGGTGGCCCTCGATGGCGCCATTGCAGGAGGCCGGCTACCCCTGATCGTGATCTCCCACGGCACCGGCGGTTCCTACCTGTCGCACTACGACACCGCCCTGGCGCTGGCGCAGGCCGGGTTTATCGTGGTCGCACCCAGCCATACGGGCGACACCTACCTGGACCAGCGGCGCAGCCTCTACATCGTGGAACGCGCCCGCCACATCAGCCGGGTGCTGGACTACATGCTGTCCGCATGGCCACAACGCGCGGCCATCGACCCCGGGCGCATCGGCATGTTCGGTTTTTCGGCGGGTGGATTTACGACACTGGTGAGTATTGGTGGACGGCCCGACATGGGGATGATCACGCCCTTCTGTGACGACCATCCCAGCCACTTTGCGTGCCAGTTGCTGGCACGCAGCCAGGCTGGTGCCGAGCTGCCCGCACCTGGCCCGCAAGGCAGGGCTGATCCGCGCATCAGGGCGGCCGTGGTGGCTGCCCCAGCCCTTGGCTTCAGCTTTGCCCAGGGCGGCCTGGATGGCGTCAGCGTCCCGGTGCAGCTGTGGCGCGCCGAAGACGACACCATCTTGCCAGCGCCCTGGTACGCGGAACCGGTACGGGCGGCGCTGCCGCATCCGCCGGAGTATGAAGTCGTAGCCCGTGCCGGCCATTTTGACTTCCTCGCGCCTTGCAGCGCGTTGCTGGCCGCGCGGGCGCCCGACATCTGCCGCAGTGCCCCGGGTTTTGACAGGCTCGCCTTCCATCAACGCTTCAACGCGGCCGTGGTGCGCTTCTTCCGCGAACAACTGGGTGATGCTCCCTGAAAAACACAAGGGCGCTGTCATCGCGACAGCGCCCTTGTTCTTATCGATTGCGCGTGGCGCAATCCCCTCCTCCCCCAACAACGACCGGGCCGGACCGGCCAGCCAGGTCGCCTGGCAGATCAGCGTGCAGTGCCGTCCTTGCGACGACGACGGCTCAAGGCCAGCAGGCCTGCACCCAACAGCGCGATGGAAGCGGGCTCGGGGACCTGGCCGTTAGGCTGGGTCGGGGCGAGCACCGGGGCATCTAACACGATATTGTCGAACTGGTTCGCAGCATGGGTGATTGCGTTCCCTTGCGCCCAGCTCACGGACACCACGTCCTCGAATCCGCTAAACACCACCGTTTGGAAACTGGTGTTGTTGAGCAATAACGCACTCTGGGTCACCGTGCCGCCATTGGCCAGAGTGCCGGTAAAGACGACGTACTCGTTGTTATAGAAGGTCCACGTGTGCGTCAGCGCGGCGATATCCATCGAAATCAGCGAGAAGGCGCCCCCCCCCACCTTGGTCAAGGTAGTCAGACCACCATTGGTGTCGTCGTTGAACAAGGCGGTGGAGCCGAAGTAATAAGCAGTTTCTCCGGTGTGTGCGGAACCGAAACCGGACTGGCCTGGGGTATTGCCAGTGGCGCTAAGCACAAAGCCGCTTTCGGTATAGGTCGACAACGACGGGCCAGCGTTGAACTGAATGCTAGTAAAGCCCGTGCCGGACTGGGTCAGAGAATCGAATCCGATCGTCACCGGCGTCGCCGCTGCACCGGCGGAGTAGAAGGCGGCTGCCAGCGACAATAGGCCAAGAGAGAGTCGTTTCATTTTGTTGTCTCTTTAGTAAAAATTAGCGCGGATGCGAGGACGGCAAACCCGATCGGAACCGGATTTGCCATAACAACTACTATATTGCCAAATCGACAGCATTGCCTGTTAAAAAAACTAACATGGCCAACTGCAACATCTTGAATCAGGACTTGCGACGACGCAGTTGCGTCAACGCCAGCAGACCCACTGCGAACAGGGCCATGGAAGCCGGCTCGGGGATGTCATAAAGGTATTGCAGGTAGACAACACCGTTGGCGCTGCCGGAGTAACCATTGAGCACGTTAGGAGGCAGCGAACCGGATTGGCTGCCCACGCCGTTGACAGCGATGCTCACGGTGTTGCTGGCGCCCAGGTAGCTGGCCAGGGTGGTCGGATTGCCGTTGAGGGTGTTGACCGGCGAAGCGATACCATTGACGGTGTTGGTGATGGCGTGGGTCGAGAAGACGCTACCGCCATTGCCGTCCACCAGACCTGCATAGAGCGGGGAGGTAGTCAGTTGAGTGACGGTGGTCAGACCCAGCGGACCCTTTGCAGTGATCGTCGAAGTCGCCGAAACACCATTCGGGTTGCCCACGGTCACGGCATTGCTGTTGAAGTTGTAGATGGTATCGGTCAGGGTTTCATTGACGATGTACTTGATCGTCACGCCCACCAAGGTACCCAGGGAGCTGTCGAAGCCAGCGAAGTTGACCGTGGCGCTGCCATCGACAGTGGCCAGGTTGAAATTACCCGACTGCCAGGGCGTGGTAAGGATAGTCGCCGAAGCGGGTGCTGCTGCCACGAAGCTCAAAGCCGCTGCGCAAGAAACCAACAGTGAAGCAAGTTTTTTCATATTGATTTTTTTCATGTAAGTTAACCGGTAGCCTCGTAAAGCAAACTACATGCCAGAAATAAATATTGATATATTTCAATAACTTAACCTCATCAATGAAAAACCTCGCGAGTTTCTGTCAAATTTTCCGTCACCTCCTGACCGGCCGTGTGACACGATCACGCGCTCGCCGCCTGCCCGGGGCGAATGCCATGTTGCTGGCCTGCCACGTCGTCTGCTCGGTCGCCATGGCGCAGTCCGCGCAGGCTGCGGCACTGCCCGGCGTTCGACTGGAAAACCCCGGCCAGGCAGCCCAGAGCGCCGTTCCCATTACCTTCGGACAAGTCTTTGCGGCCGGCGACCTGCCAGCAAGCAGCCGCCTGGTGGCACGTACGGAGGATGGGCAGGACCTGCCGCTGCAGGTCGATATCAAGGCCCGGCATCCGGACGGATCGGTACGCCACGCCCTACTGTCGACAATTTTTCCAGCCCTCCCCGCCGGCAAGACACAGACCCTGAACTTGCAGGCCGGGCCTGCCGGCACCGTGGCTGCGCCCGCCCGCCATACGCCTTCCACCCTGCTGGCCGGGGATTTCGATGCCGTAGTGCGCGTCATGCTCGACGGCCAGGTCTATACGGCGGCGGCGCGGCCGGCGCTGGCCAGCGGACGCTATCGCAGCTGGATCGACGGCCCGCTGGTGAGCGAATGGCTGGTCAATGCGCCGCTGCTGGATCCGCACGGCAAGGCACACCCGCATCTGCAGGTGCGCTACGCCATCCGCGACTACACCGACGGCCGTGGCACCCGGGTCGACGTCACGGTGGAGAACGACTGGGCCTACGAACCCGGGCCTCGCAACTACACCTATGACGTGCTCATCGACATTGCCGGCCAGAATGTCTACGGCAAGCTGGCGCTGACGCAATACCACCATACCCGCTGGCGCAAGGTGTTCTGGCGCGGCACGGCGCCGCAGGTCAATGTGCGCAGCGATACGACCTACCTGATTGCCTCGCGGGCGGTACCCAACT
>JAFAMT010000288.1 GCA_019233085.1 Herbaspirillum sp. | reverse complement strand
CCCAGCCATCCCACGTCACTGGGCTGGCCACCGCCTTGCGGATGGAAGGGCGTGGCCGACAGGCGCACGGCATGGCGGCCATCCTCCAGGAGGGTGCAGCTCAACACCTCGATGTCGGCGCTCAGGGCGGGCTGGGTCAGGTACAGACGCTCGGTCATGGCTTGCCTTTCAATGTTTGCCTGCATTGTATCGGCACGCCCAAGTTGCGATAATCCATCACCACGGCAAATATTCTTTGCATCATGAGCACAAATCAAGGCATTGCCCTGTTGAACGAGATGGCGGTGTTCGCCAAGGTGGTGGAGGCCGGGAGTTTCTCGGCAGCCGCGCGCCAGCTTGGCGCCACGCCCTCTGCCATCAGCCGCTCGGTGGCGCGCCTGGAAAAGGCCCTGGGCACGCAACTGCTGCAGCGGACCACCCGCAAGCTGCGCCTGAGCGACAGCGGCCGCGAGATCCATGCCCGTTGTCGGGACATGCTCGATGCCGCGCAGTCCGTGCTCTCGGTTTCAGGCGCCTTCGAGGCCGAGCCGCAAGGGCAGGTGAGGGTCAGCGTGCCCAAGGCCGTCGGGCGTTACCTGGTCCATCCGCACATGCCCGATTTCCTCCAGGCCTATCCCAAGGTGGATGTGCTGCTGCGGCTGGAAGACCGCTACATGGATCTGATCGACGACCAGGTCGACCTGGCCATCCGCATCACCGACAAGCCGCCGCCAGGACTGATGGGGCGGCCCCTGATGCGGATCGAACACCTGCTGTGCGCCACACCCGGCTACCTGGCGGCGCATGGAACGCCTGGCCATCCGCAGGCGCTCAAGGAGCACAGCTGCATCTACCTGGGTGAAGAGCCGGCGGATGCACGCTGGCGCTTTCGCCGCCAGGGCAAGGTCGTCAACGTGGAGGTGCGCGGGCGCTATGCGGCCAACCACACCGGGGTGCGGCTGGATGCGGTGCTGCGCGATATCGGTATCGCCAGCCTGCCGTATTTCATCGCCCGGCCGGCGCTGGAAGAGGGGCGCATCGTCCAGGTCTTGCCACAGTGGACGTTCAGGACGCGCTATTGCGGCGATCTCTGGGCGCTCTATCCTGCCACGCGGCATTTGCCGCCCAGGCTGGGGGCGTTCGTGAATTTCCTGGCGGGGCGGCTGGCGGCCGAAGCGACGCTGGCCGGCGCACACGGGCCAGCCCGCTAGCCCGCCAGACCGGCTCAGGCCGCCGGGCGGCTCCAGACATGGAAGCTGCCTTCCATGGCCGACATGGCGGCGATCACGGTCTCATAGTTCTTGTCATTATCGTAGCCGGGCAGGCGCGTCTTCATGGCGTCCATCAGGGCTTCCAGGCCATCGGCATCGTTGGGGACCAGCACGCCCTTGATGCCATCGCCGCTCTTGCCGGCCAGGATCCATTGCGGCTGCGGCAGGGCATCGTCGCTGATGCGGATGGTCACGTCGCTGAGCTCGTTCCAGGCAATACCCTCGCGCTTGGCGCCACGCACCACGGTGCGGATCTCGTCGTCATCGAACTCCACATTGATCTTGCGCGCCTGCTGGGCCGCCAGCCTGGCCGGCGACAGATCGGCCGCACCCGGGGCCTGCACCTTCCAGTCGGTCGTCTTCACCTTGGGCGGGACGAAGCGGTTCTTGATCTGCTGGCCGAAGGCAAATGCGGCGCCGAAGGACAGGCCGGCGATCAGTCCATAGAACAGGCTGGTGTCGTGGGACATATAGTGGATCCCGGCCCACAGGCCGACCGCAAAGGCCGCCACCAGGCCCAGCAGGGATAACAGGACGGGGACATCGCGCGGGGCGCGGGGATCTTGCTGGTCGGACATGGATAAGGAGGGCGGGTTGGGGGATTGGCCCGAATGGTAACCCGTGCCGACGCCCCCGGCTACCGTGGTGATCGCATTTTCTTGTGCCAAAGCGCCTGCGGAAGCCCGTTGCAGGCCCGCAGCTTGGTACAATCGCGTTTTCAGGCATCAATTTAAATCGTTTTTTCTTCCCATGATCGACATCCAACTCCTCCGTAAAGACATCGACAACGTTGCGGCCCGCCTGGCAGCCCGCAAGTTCGTCCTGGACGTGGCCGGCTTCAATGCGCTGGAAGCAGAACGCAAGCAGATCCAGACCCGTACCGAAGAACTGCAGGGCAAGCGCAATACCTTGTCCAAGCAGATCGGCATGCTCAAGGGCCGTGGCGAGGATGCCTCGGCGGTGATGGCCGAGGTCAATGGCATCGGCGACGAGCTCAAGGCCTCGGCGGCCCGCCTGGAAGAAGTGCAGCAGCAGATGACCCTGTTCCTGCAGGCTGTGCCCAACCTGCCGCACGAGTCGGTGCCGGTGGGTGCTGATGAGAGCGGCAACGTCGAGGTGCGCAAGGTCGGCACGCCGCGCCAGTTCGACTTCGAGATCAAGGATCACGTCGACGTGGGCAATCCGCTGGGCCTGGACTTCGATACGGCCACCAAGCTGACCGGATCGCGCTTCGCCGTCCTGAAGGGGGGCATCGCCCGCCTGCACCGTGCGCTGGCGCAGTTCATGCTCAATACCCATACCATGGAGCATGGCTACACCGAGTGCTACACGCCCTATATCGTCAACGCCGACAGCCTGCGCGGCACCGGCCAGTTGCCCAAGTTCGAGGCCGACCTGTTCGCCGCCAAGAAGGGCGGCCAGGAAGGCGAGGCCGAGAATGCCGCGCTGTACCTGATCCCCACGGCCGAGGTGCCGCTGACCAACTTCGTGCGCGACGAGATCGTGGCTGGCGACGTGCTGCCGTTGAAGTTCACCGCCCATTCGCCGTGCTTCCGTTCGGAAGCCGGCTCCTATGGTCGCGATACCCGCGGCATGATCCGCCAGCACCAGTTCGACAAGGTGGAAATGGTGCAGATCGTCCATCCGGAAAAGTCCTACGAGGCCCTCGACGAGATGCTGGGCCATGCCGAGACCATTCTGAAGAAGCTCGGCCTGCCCTATCGTGTCATCACCCTGTGCACCGGCGACATGGGCTTTGGCGCGGCCAAGACCTATGACATCGAAGTCTGGCTGCCGGCGCAGAATACCTATCGCGAGATCTCCTCGGTGTCCAATTGCGAGGCCTTCCAGGCCCGTCGCATGCAGGCGCGCTTCCGCAATGCCCAGGGCAAGCCGGAACTGCTGCACACCCTGAACGGTTCCGGCCTGGCGGTTGGCCGTACCCTGGTGGCGGTGCTGGAGAACTACCAGCAGGCCGATGGCAGCGTCGATATTCCTGAAGTGCTGCAGCCCTACATGGGCGGCGTGACCAGGCTGGTGCCGGGCGCCTGATGTCTGGCGCTTGAGATCAGGCGGCTCGCCGCCGCTTGCATGCAAAAACGGCTGCCTCGTGATGAGGCAGCCGTTTTGTTTTGGGGCGCTGCAGAGGGGCGAAAACGTTTTCGTCGCCGAGCTGGCTAGCCTTCCTTCAGGGCCCACGAGAAGGTGGCCGGGATGCGACGCTCGATGAAGAGGTTGTTGCCGATGGTCTTCTTGGCTTGCATCTTGGCACGGGTGGCGGCCGAGGCGATCTGGTGCGGCGAGGAGTATTGCGAGGGCTCGATCTTGACCGCGCCCAACGACAGCGTGACCAGCGGATGGAAGACCCGCTTGCCCTGGCGGTCCTCGGTGTAGTAGCCGCGGCGCTCCAGGTCTTCGTCGTAATAGAAGACACGGGTGGCGGCTTCGAAGTTCTCCAGCACGTTGCGGCAGCGCTTTTCCCAATCCTCGCTCTGGAACATGATCAGGAAGTCGTCGCCGCCGATGTGGCCGATGAAATCCAGGTCGGGATCGACCGCCTGCTGCAGTACGCGCCCGGTGGCCTGGATCATGTCATCGCCCTTGCGATAGCCGTAGACATCGTTGAAGGGCTTGAACATGTCCAGGTCGGCGTAGCAGATGCAGAACTCCACGCCGCTTTGCAGCAGGTATTCGATGTGGTCGTTGATGGGCACGTTGCCCGGCAGCTGCGTGAGCGGGTTGGCATGGCGCGCTGCGTCGATCTGCATCTGGGTGATCTCGCGCAGCAGGTCGTGGCCGGTGCCCAGGCCCATGTACTGGCCCCGGTCGGTGATGATGAAACCGTTGGAGAGATGGTGCGACTCGGCGTGGACCAGCAGGTTGGAGAGCTCTTGCAGGCTGGTGTCCTGCTCGGCCAGGATGGGGTTGGGGTCCATGAAGAAGGCGCAGGACTTTTTGCCATACAGCTCGCGGCCGTACAGGCGGGCGAAGCGTTCCACCATGCTGTAGCGGTTGATCAGGCCGATCGGCAGGCCGTTGCTGACCACCGGCAGGGCCTGCAGTTGCGGATCGTTGACGAACATGTGGTAGACCGCGTCATTGGTCACCTCGGGGCTGACGTAGCGGGTCTCGCGCAGCAACTTGAAGGCGGTGGCATTGCGCTTGCCGGGGCCGTATTTGTTGGTGTCCAGCGGTACCTTGTCGCGGCGCAGGGTCTTGGTCACGTCGTCCGAGATCGATACCGGCGGCTCGGCCAGCGGGCGCGAGATGTGGTAGCCCTGGCCGCAGGCGATGCCCAGGTCGCGGATGGTGAGCAGCTCGGCCTGGGACTCGATGCCTTCGGCGATGACGATGGAGCCGGATTTTTCGGCGATCTCCTGGATGGAGCGCACGAACTGCAGCTTCATCGGGTCGTGGTTGATGCCCTGCACGAAGTGCATGTCCACCTTGACGTACTCGGGCTGCAGCTCGGACCACAGGCGCAGGCTGGAGAAACCTTCGCCGAGATCGTCGATGGCGATCTGGAAACCCATCTCGCGGTAGTGCATGGCGGCGTTGCGCAGCTGGGCGTAATCGTAGGTCGGCTCGTTCTCGGTAAGCTCGATGATGATGCGCTTGGGATTGACGCCCAGGTTTTCCAGGTAGCGCAGGGTCTCGCCCTGGATCGCCTCGGGTTGCATCAGGGCGCCCGGCGACACGTTCAGGAACAGGTTGCCCGGCAAGCCCAGCTGGGCGAAGCGGGTCAGCACGATGTGCCGGCACAGGTATTCCATCTGTACCGACAGGTTGTGCGCACGCGCCACCTTGAACAGCGCCAGTGGCGAGTGCAGCGGCGTATTGGAGGGGCCGCGGATGAGACCTTCATAGCCCAGGATCTCGCCATTGCGCATGCGTACGATGGGCTGGAACAGGGCCGTCAGCTTGCGCTGGGCGATGATCTCATGCAGCAGCAACAACATCGGATCCTCATTGCCCGTCGGGGCGGCGCCCGCGGCGCGGGCAATCAGGTCGGCGACTTCGGCACCGAGCGGGAAGGGAGCGTGAGAAAGGGGCGCCATGTGGCAGGATCCGGGGTTAGAAGGTTCCAAAGAACGGAAAATAGTTTACGGATGCTAGAAGTCATTTATGACAAGATGATGATGGAACCACACACTCGCGCTTCTCAATGTGAAAATAAGAGCAGGGATAGCAGGGCTTGGATTGTCTTTGATGTCGCGCAATTAATTTTTTAATCTTTTCCCAAGAAAACTATTCCCTTCTGAAAATTGTTCTGCTATAGTCGCTGTCTTTGCTGCACCACGCAGTGAAACGACCGAAGTTAACCGGAGAGGTGGCAGAGTGGTCGAATGTACCTGACTCGAAATCAGGCGTACGGTTTCCCGTACCGTGGGTTCGAATCCCACCCTCTCCGCCAGTTGGCTCGATAGTAGTAGAGATAAGGCTCTGATTTTTTCAGGGCCTTATTTTTTTATGTGCCGCGTTTTCGCTGTCGTCTCGCGATCTCGCATGAGGGTGCGTCCGGTCTTTGCGTTGCTGGCCTGGGCGTGCATCCGGATTTTCATGAGCCGCAGTGCATTCTCGAGGGGGGGAGTGCAGTGCCGGCATCGCTGCACCCGGGTTCCCGGGTGTGCCAGGCGGTCGCATCACTTTCGTGCATGTGCCTGTGCCTGTGGTTTATTTTCATCCCCGCTCACGATGCAGTGCCGCCCGCCTGGCGGCCTTGTTATAGTCGTCAAACGTGCATGCCTTCGTAGCGGGCCAACCATGTCCTTGAATCGTCTTTTCCGGCTGATTTCCGTCGCGCTGCTGACGTTGTTTCTGGCATTTGCGGTCTCGCTGGTCTGGATGGAATGGCATGCCTATCGCAACGGGGCCAGCAGCGTGCCGGCCTTGCGGCACTTGCGCCAGGCCCTGGTGGCCATGGAAAAGCTCTCGGCCGAACGTGGCCCGGCCAACGCCTACATGGGCGCGGCGCCCGACGAAAGTGCGGCGCTCCGCCAGAACCTCCACACCGCCCGCCAAGCAACCGATGCCAGGTTGGCGGAACTGCGCGCGTCCCTGGAGGCCGATACCGGCCTGCGCCAGTCGGGCACGCTGGAGCGCATCAAGACCGTCCAGGATCGCCTGGAGTTCGTGCGTACCAATGTGGATGCCGTCGGCCAGCAGGCGCCGCAGTTGCGCACCGATAACGGCGTGCTGGCATCGGTCAACGGCATGGTGGACCTGATGCCGCAGATGATCCGGGTGGTTGCCGACCTGGGTGGCGAAGTTGATCGCGCCGACCCAACCCTGCGCGATGGCCTGGCTGCCGTGCGGGCTGCCGCCAGCCTGCGGGAATATGCCGGGCAGGTCGGCTCGCGCTTCGTGCCGCCCCTGATCGCCCATCGCAAGCTGACCCAGGAAGAAGTGGTCGAGATCGGGCGGCTTTACGGCCGCATCGAACTGCTGCGCAACCTGCTGGCGACGCAGACGGCCGAATATTCGGGCAAGCCGGCGTTCGCACAGGCACTGGAGATGGTGGACCGCCAATACTTCGACAGCGGCTTCCAGTTTCTCGACTACCTTTTGCAGATGGGGCTGGGCTCGGGGGAGTACAACGTCACGCCGGCCGATCTCTACAAATACTACGTGCCGCAGATGAAGGCCATCACCGACCTGCGCGACCTGCTGCTGGACGACATGATGGCGCAGGCCGAGCGTCACAATACCCAGGCGCGCAATATCCTGGCGCTGGTGGTGGCCCTGACGGTGGTGGCCTGCCTGTTCTTCCAGTTGCTGATGGTGCTCATCCGGCGTCGCGTGGTGCAACCGCTGGTCCAGGCTACCGACCTGGTGGCGGGCCTGGTGGAGGGGCGACTGGAGCAGGAGATCCCGCAGACGCCGCACGATGACGAGATCGGCGCCATGATGCGCGCGCTGCGCGTGCTCAAGCAGCGCATGCGCGAGCGCAACAGCCTGGCCCGCGAGCGCGAGGCCCTGATCACGCAGTTGCAGACCTCTTCCAATACCGATTTCCTCACGGGCGTGCTGAACCGGCGCGCCTTCTATTCGCACGGGCAGCAGCAGATGAGTGTGGCCCAGCGCTACCGGCGTGAGCTGGCGGTGATCCTGTTCGATATCGATCATTTCAAGCGCATCAACGATACCTATGGTCACCAGGCCGGTGACGCCATCCTGCGCGGTGTAGCGCAGACCGTCTCAGGCCTGCTGCGCAAGGTGGATGTGCTGGCGCGCTACGGTGGCGAGGAATTCATTGTCCTGCTGCCGGAGTCGGACCTGGTGCAATCGGCCAGCGTGGCCGAGAAGCTGCGCCAGGCGCTGGAGCAGCGCGATTTCGAGGTCGATGGCGGGATGCACATCAAGGTCAGCGCCAGTTTCGGCGTGGCCGCCATCAGCGGCGAGCACGGGCTGGAGCACCTGATCCGCCAAGCCGACCAGGCGCTCTACCGTGCCAAGAAGCTGGGGCGCAATCGCGTCGAGCTGGCCGGGCACAATCAGCAGGCCGACTCCGAGGTCCATTGAGCTTTTCCTGAGGGGGGGGGCTCAGGTGCTGTCGCGTTCCAGGATGGAGTAGCCCAGGTCGCATACCGTTTGCGCGACCTCGCCGCCGTCGAAGCGGGTCAGGAGCATATCGGCTGCCGTCAGGCCGATCTGGTGCGCGCTGATCTGCACCGTGGTCAGCGCCGGCAAGACTTCGCGTGCGATTTCCAGGTTGGCGAAGCCGGCCAGGGCGATGCGTCCTGGTACGGCCACCCCGCGCCGTGCGCATTCCAGGGCGGCGCCGGCCGCAATCACATCATTGCTGAAGAAGGCTGCATCGATGGCCGGGTGCAGCTCCAGCAGGCGGCCGATGGCATCGCGCCCGGCTTGCAGGAAGGAGCCCAGCTGGATGCGCACATGTGCCGGTTCGCTTGCGCCATGCGCCTGCAAAGCCTGGCGCAGTCCGGCCAGCCTGGCCATGCCGCGCGGATCATCGCCGCCCACGAAGGCCATGCGGCGATAGCCTTTCCCATACAGATAATCTCCCATGGCGCGCCCGGCGGCATGGTTGTCGAAGCCGGCCAGCATGTCGATCGGCTCTGCGCACAGGTCCCAGGTCTCCACCACCGGGATGCCGGCCGCCTTGAGGCGTTGCAGCGTGCGCGCCGAGTGCTGCACGCCGGTCAGTACCAGGCCATCCACGCGGCGGCCGATGAAGGCCTCCACCAGGGCGGTTTCCGCTTCTTCCGAATAATCGGTCTGGCCCAGCAGCAGCTGGTAGCCGCGCTGGCTCAATGCCTCCGACAAGCCGCGCACCGATTCGGCAAAGATCGAGTGGCTGATGGTGGGGACGATGGCGGCCACGATGCGGGTGCGGCGCGAGGCCAGGCCGCCGGCCAGCAGGTTGGGGATGTAGCCCATGCTGGCGATGAGGGCCTCGACGCGGGCGCGGGTGACAGGCGAGACCTTTTCTGGCGTGTTGATGACGCGCGAGACCGTGATATGCGATACCCCGGCGGCACGGGCCACGTCTTCCTTGGTGATGGCACGCGAGGGTGCGGCAGGGGCGGAGGTCGCGGGTTTGCGGATCATGGCTGGCTGGGTGAGGAGGTTGTCGCAAGCATATCAGCAGCCTGTGCCGCTGGCGCCTGCGGATATCCGCAGGCACGGGGTGGCCTCAGTCACGGTCGTTGAAGGCCGAAATGTGCGAGACCTGGAACACGCCCGATAGCGAATGCAGTTCGTCCCGATGCAATTGCGCCAGCCGGTGCAGGTATTGCTCTCCAAGTTCGGTCAGTCGCACCTGTACCAGCCGCTTGTCGCGGTCGTCGGGGGTGCGCGTGACCAGCCCGGCCTTGGCGCAACGTGTCACCAGTGCCACCACGCCGTGGTGCTGCGACTGCAGGCGCTCGGCCAGTTCGCTGATGCTGGCCCAGTCGCGACCGGGGTAGCCCTTGATATGCAGCAGCAACAGGTATTGCAGGGGCGTCAGTCCTTCGCTCTGGGCAGCCTCTTCCGAGAAGCGCAGGAAACGACGCAACTGGTAGCGAAATTCCGACAGTGCCTCGAAATCATCCTTTTGCAGGCGGGATGGGCTTTTCATGGCTGCCGACCTTCCTTGGGGGAGGGGGTGGGGCGCCTGGGGTGATGCAAAAAACGGCCGGGTCGGGACATATATATCATCTTGTGATGTAATTGCGGTTTGCTCTTCCGCCGCGACGGCGGAGGCATTCCGATAGTCATGTCGTTACGGAAACGGATATGCCCGATTCTATCTTGCTGTGGTTCAAAAGTTTCATCCCCGCCAGGAGCAATGTCGATCGCTTCGAGCGGATGCGCTCCTGTGCCGGCAGCCTGTTCGGCATCCTGCTGGTGGGCCTGGTCAGCTATGCCGTCCTGCCGCACCAGGCTGGAACCATCTGGCTGATCGCGCCCATGGGGGCGTCGGCGGTGTTGCTCTTTGCCGTGCCATCCAGTCCGCTGGCGCAGCCCTGGTCCATCATCGGGGGCAATCTGTGCGCGGCGCTCATCGGCGTCACCTGCGCTCGCCTGGTGCAGGAGCCGGCGCTGGCGGCTGCCCTGGCCATTGCGCTGGCCATCGGCGCCATGTTCATGCTGCGCTGCATCCACCCACCCAGCGGTGCGGTGGCGCTGACGGCGGTGCTGGGCGGTCCGGTGGTGCATGACATGGGCTATGCCTTCGTGCTCTCGCCGGTGATGCTCAACTCGGTGTTGCTGCTGTTGACGGCGCTGTTCTTCAACAACGCCAGCGGGCGGCGCTATCCGCATGCGCAGCAAAGTGCAGCGCCGCATCCGCACCAGACTCGCGACGAATTGCCGATCGCCCGGCTCGGCTTCTCCCATGAAGATCTGGACGAGGTGCTGAAGCACTACAACCGGGTCCTCGACATCGGCCGGGATGACCTGGAGGAAATCTTCCTGCGCACCGAGATGCGGGCCTACCACCGGCGTTTCGGCCAGACCTTGTGCGCCTCGGTCATGTCGCGCGATGTGGTGGTGGCCGAGTTCGCCACCACCCTGGACGAGGCATGGGGGCTGTTGCAGCAGCATCGCCTGCGTGCCTTGCCGGTGCTGGATCGTGGCCGGCATGTGATCGGCATCGTCAGTCGCAGTGATTTCCTGGAGCATGCCGGCGTGGAGGTGCATACCGGACTGGTGGCGCAATTGCGCGCGCTCTTGCATCGCGTGCCGTTCACGCATTCGGACAAGCCCGAGGTGGTGGGGCAGATCATGAGTCGGCCCGTGATCACGGCCCAGGTGGATACCCCGGTGCTGGAGCTGGTGCCGCGCATGGCGGAGGGTTTGCACCAGATCCCGGTGGTGGAGGCGGATGGCAAGCTGGCCGG
>JAFAMT010000250.1 GCA_019233085.1 Herbaspirillum sp. | reverse complement strand
GACCGGGCCTGGAACGGCGCCTATCCCGGCCAGCTCGACTGGAGCGCCAACTGGCAGGCACTGCAGGCCGAATTGCCGGCCCTGACCGAGTCGGCCGGGCAATGGGTGCACAAGATGTTGGCAAATGGCGACTTCATGGCGAATTTGCTCCGCTTCGCCGCCCGGCTGGTAGTGGAAGAGCGCTGAAAATAGGTTAAAATAGCCGGCTACAGTTTTAACGCAGTTTGGAATTCAATCGTACGTGGGCTTGCGGTGAAGTTTTACCAGTGGGCTACTGACAGTTTGAAAAAACCTACTTTTCACGACACATCGCTATGAAATTTGCAAAAGAAATCCGCGTCGGCAACATCATTATGGTCGACAGCAAGCCCATGATCGTTCTGCGTTCCGACGTGAACGGCTCTTCCCGTACCGGCTTCACCTACAAGTGGAAGATGAAGAACCTGCTGACCAACAGCCCGCAGGAAAGCGTCTTCCGTGGCGACGACAAGTTCGACGTCGTGGTGCTGGACAAGAAGCCGGTGACCTACTCGTACTTCGCTGACCCGCTGTACGTCTTCATGGACGAAGAGTACAACCAGTACGAAATCGAAGGCGAAAACATGGGTGACGCCATCGGTTACCTGAAGGACGGCATGCAATGTGAAGCCGTGTTCTACGACGGCAAGGCCATCTCGGTCGAAATGCCCACCACCATCGTGCGCAAGGTTGCCTACTCGGAACCGGCCGTCAAGGGCAACACCTCGGGCAACGTCCTGAAGGAAGCCAAGATCGAGAACGCCATCGAAGCCAACCAGATCACCGTGATGGTGCCGCTGTTCGTGAGCCAGGATGACGACATCGAAATCGACACCCGTACCAACGAGTACAAGAAGGTCGTGCGCGGCTGATCCTTGCCGTTGCCAATAAAAAACGCTGCCTTGTGCAGCGTTTTTTTTATGCCTGCCGACATCGTCATCGTGACTACCGTTGGTCTGGGGTAGCGGCATCACCGTCGGGGAACCCTTCGATACGACGCTACGCGTCTACTCAGGGCGAACGGGTCTGAGGTTCGCAAATCCCATACCCAATCCCCTGCTCACCTTGCTCATCCACCACTCCTGACCCGCGCCAGCTCACGCGCTGCCGCCTGCCCCTCTGCGCTGGCCCAGAAGGCGCGGTCGGCGGCCTGGATGCGCTTGGCCGAATTCTCCATGTGACGCAAGGCCGCTGCCCGTGCCGCTTCCGCGTCGCCATCGCTGATCGCCTGCGCCAGCGCCGCATGCTCGGCGCGTACCTGCTGCACGAACTCGCTGCTGCGCGCTTCGTTCATGCGCGCCACCCGGATGGCAGCATGCAGGAACTGGCTCAGGAACTGTACCAGCGAGGTATAGAGCGGATTGTGCGCGGCATTCGAAATGGCGGCATGGAAGGCGAAATCCTCCTGCACGCCATCGCGCCCGGCGGCGGCTGCCTCATCGATAGCCTGCAAGGCCTGCCGGATCGCCTTCTCCTGGGCCCGAGTACGACGTTGCGCGGCCAATGCCGCCATCTCCCCTTCCACGCCGCGGCGCAATTCGATCACGCGCAGCACGGCCTGGATCGAATCACGCCCGTCCTCCACCTGCAGGTCCAGCCGGAACGGCGTGGCCTGGTTGGCCGCCAGGACCACGGTGCCACTGCCGCGCCGCGAACCGACCAGGCCTTCAGACTTCAATCGCGAGATCGCCTCGCGGATCACCGTGCGGCTCACCGCAAAGCGCTCGGTCAGCTCCATCTCCGAAGGCAGGCGGGTGTCCGGCGCGAACTCGCCGGCACGGATCTGCTGCGCCAGCACGCTGGTGACGTGATCGGCCAGGGTGGCCTTGGCGCGGCCGGCAGGCGCGGTACCCCTGGCCTGTGCAACGGCGGCCTTGGCCGCCCGGGTGGTGATGGAAGTCTTCATTGCGCGCATCATACCGCTTTTAGCATGCCTATTTCACCCCTCAAAGTTGTATGACAACTTTATGCTATACTGCCCTTCGCACAAGTTCGTCACGCACTTTCCTACAGACCACGAGGAGCACACATGCATATCGTCATCACCGGCGGCGCCGGTTTCCTGGGCAGCCGACTGGCGCGCCAGCTGCTGCAGCGCGGCACCCTGACCGGCCGCGATGGCCAGCAGCAAGAGATCAAGCGCATCACCCTGCTGGACGTGGTGCCGGCACAGGGTTTCAATGATGCCCGCATCGAAGCGGTGACCGGCGACATCGCCGACGCCGCCGTGATCGAACGCGTCATCACCGCCGAGACACAATCCATCTTCCACCTGGCTGCCATCGTCAGCGGCCACGCCGAGGCCGATTTCGACCTGGGCATGAAGATCAACTTCGACGCCACCCGCGTCATCCTGGAACGCGCCCGCGCAGTGGGCAGCAAGCCGCGCGTGGTATTCACCAGCTCGGTGGCGGTGTTCGGCGGCGAGCTGCCGGCGGTGGTGCCAGACAACACCCTGCTGATGCCGCAAAGCTCCTACGGTGCGCAGAAGGTCATGGGCGAGCTGCTGGTGCAGGATTATTCACGCAAGGGTTTCATCGACGGCCGCGCCCTGCGCATGCCGACCATTTCGGTACGCCCGGGCGCGCCCAACAAGGCGGCGTCCAGCTTCGCCTCGGGCATCATCCGCGAACCGCTCAACGGCCAGACCTCGGTCTGCCCGGTCACCCCGGAGACCCGCATGTGGCTGATGTCGCCGCGCCAGGCCATTGCCAACCTGATCCACGGCCATGAAATCAACGGTGCCGACCTGGGCCTGGCCCGCTTCCTGTCCATCGACGGCCTGTGCGTCACCGTCAAGGACATGGTCGATGCGCTGGAACAGGTCGCCGGTGCGGACGTGGTCAAGCTGATCGAATGGAAGGAAGACGAAGCCATCAAGCGCATCGTCAACTCCTGGCCCGGCCAGTTCGAAGCCAAGCGCGCCAAGGCCCTGGGCTTCACGGCCGATGCCAGCTTCGCCGACATCATCCGCGCCCACATCGAGGACGAAGTCAGGAAGTAAGCCCCGCAAGCAAGCCGCCTGCACACACCTGGCGGGCAACAAGAAACGGCACCTCACTGGGTGCCGTTTTCTTTTCCGGGACGCGCCCTCAAGGGCGAGCTACGTCATCAGTCCGGCTCGCTACCCGTATTGCCCAGCTCGGCGAACTTGCCGGCCATGGTGGGATTGCCCTTGGTCAGCTTCTTGATCGTCACGTCCTGCGCCTTGTCGTTAGCCAGCCGCAGGTTGCGGTCCGCCCCTACCAGGGCTTCGCGGGTCTTCTGCAGGTGGTCGATGGACTTGTCGATCTCGTCGATGGCGGTCTGGAAGCGCCGCGAGGCCAGGTCGTAGTTCTTCGCAAAGGCCGTCTTGAAACTGTCGAGCTCGTTCTCGAAGTTGGTGATGTCGATGTTCTGGGCCCGCACCTGGGCCAGCTCGGCCTTGTATTGCAGCGACTTCATGCCGGCATTGCGCAGCAAGGTGATGATGGGCAGGAAGAACTGCGGACGCACCACATACATCTTCGGGTAGCGGTGCGAGACATCGACGATGCCGCCGTTGTAGAGCTCGTTCTCCGGCTCCAGCAGTGACACCAGCACCGCGTATTCGCACTTCTTCTCGATGCGGTCCTTGTCCAGTTCCTTGAGGAAGTCTTCGTTCTTTTTCTTGGTGGCCGTCTCGTCGCTCTCGTTCTTCATCTCGAACATGATGGAGATGATCTCGGTGCCAGCCTCATCGGTATCGCGGAAGATATAGTCGCCCTTGCTGCCGCTGCGGGCATCGTTGTCCTTCTCGAAGTACGCGCGCGGGAAGGCCATGGCGCGGATGCGGTTGAACTCGATCTCGCAGTGCTGCTCCAGGGTCTCGCCGACCATCTTGGTAGACAGGCGCGCCTTGAGGTCCTTCAGCCGTTCGATGGCATCATCGCGGTCCTTCAGCTGGGTCTCGTACTTGTCCTTGAGCGATTGCTCGGCCAGGCGCTTTTCCAGCTCGGCCTGGGCCAGTCCATGTTTGAGCTGGTCGCGCTCCTTCTCGACGCTGCCCAGCGCCTCGGCAATGGCCAGTTGCTGGGCCAGCCGGCCGGCCTCCAGTGCGGCCCGCAGGGACTGGATTTCGGCGTCGCGGGCGGCCGCGCTCTTCTGCAGTTCGTTGACCAGCCTGGCTTCGGCCAGCTGCTGGCTGGACTGCTGGTCGCGCCGCAGTTGCTCAAGCTCGTTGGCCAGGGCGTCGCGCTCCTTGGCCACCTCGCCCAGTGCCTCGTTGACGGCCAGCTTGCGGGCCACCTCGGCTGCATCGATCTGCGCGCTCAGCCGCTGGATCTCGGCGTCCTTGCCGGCGGTGGCCTGGTTCATCTCGGCCACCACCCTGGCCTGGGCCAGTTCGATGGCGGTACGCTTGTCCTGCTCGGCCAGTTCCAGCCGCTCATGCAATTGCTGCTCGAACTCGCCGTCGCGTACCTGCTTGAGGATCTGGGCATAACCCGCTTCGTCGATCTTGAATGCCTTGCCGCAGTGCGGACACATGATTTCGTGCATGCTCACCTTTCCTTTGCCTGGACCTGGACCCGGATCCGGGCGACCGGTCCGGCCCGATGTCGGGTGCTCGGAGCATGCCAGATTTTCGGCGGTGGCGCGCCCGCCGGACAAAAAAAAGCGCGGCCCGATGCGTGCGGCCGCGCAGTGACATCACTTCCTCGGAGATCAATGAAAGCTGCTACGTCGTCCCGGTCTGGCTAGCCGGCCTTGCCCAGCATGTTGAAGATGCTGGAGAAGTCCAGCTTGCCGGCGCCATTCATGCTGTGGATATCGTAGAGGTTGCGGGCCGCCGAACCCAGCGGAATGGCACAGTTGGTGGCCAGCGCGCTTTCCTCGGCCAGCCCCAGGTCCTTCAACATCAGGTCCACGCCGAAACCACCGGCATAGCCCTTGGAGGCCGGGGCCGATTCCATCACCCCCGGGCAGGGGTTGTAGACTTCCAGCGCCCAGTTGCGCCCGGAGCTCTTGGACATGATCTCCGAAAGCACCTTGGGATCCATCCCGTTGGCAATGCCCAGGCGGATGGCTTCCGAGGTGCCGATCATCAGGATCCCCAAGAGCATGTTGTTGCATACCTTGACGGTCTGGCCGCTGCCGCTCTCGCCGGCATGGTAGATGGCTTTACCCATCTTTTGCAGATAGGGCTGGGCCGCCTCGAAGGCCGCCGTGCTGCCGCCGACCATGAAGGTCAGGGTGCCGGCGGTGGCGCCGTTGGTGCCACCGGAGACCGGCGCATCGAGCATCTCGAAGCCGCGCGCCTTGGCCGCGGCGGCCACCTTGCGTGCCACTTCCGGCGCGATGGTGGAGCAGTCGATCAGCAGCGTACCGGGCTTGGCCGAGGCCAGCACGCCGGCGTCGCCCAGGTAGAGCGACTCGACATGGCGGCTGGCCGGCAGCATGGTGATGACCACGTCGGCCTTGGCCACCGCCGCCATGGAGTCGGCTTCGGTCTTGCCGCCGACTTCCACCAGTTTGTCCACGCTGGCCTTGACCAGGTCATGGCCACTGACTGCAAACCCGGCCTTGACCAGGTTCTGCGCCATCGGCAAGCCCATGTTGCCCAGGCCGATGAAGACGATGTTGGCGCTCATGATGCTCTCCTCACTTCAGGGTGATGGTGGTGTTGACCTGGCCGGCTTCCTCGTCCGGGGCGTACCAGCGCGCGGTGACGGTCTTGGTCTGGGTCCAGAAGGTCACGGCCTGCTTGCCGTTGGGGCCCAGGTCGCCCAGCTTGGAAGCGCGCGAACCGGTGAAGCTGAAATAGGCCACCGGCACGGGAATAGGCACGTTGATGCCGACCTGGCCGACGTCGATCTCGTTCTGGAACTTGCGCGCCGCATAACCGGAGCTGGTGAAGATGGAAGTGCCGTTGCCGTTCGGGTTGGCATTGATGAAGGCGATGGCTTCATCCAGGGTATCGACCTCGACGATGCACATGGCCGGGCCGAAGATTTCCTGGGTGTAGATATCCATCTCGGGCTTGACGCCGGTGAAGACGGTGGGGCCGACGAAGTTGCCGTTCTCGTGCCCGGCCACCTTGACGTTGCGGCCATCCAGCAGCAGCTTGGCACCCTGCTCCACGCCGCTGCCGATCAGGCGTTCCACGCGGGCCTTGGCCGCCGGCGAGACCAGCGGGCCGACATCGGCCTTGCGGTCGGTGCCCGGGCCCACCTTCATGGCCTTGGAGCGTTCGACGATCTCGGGAATCCATTCGCGGGTCTGACCCACCAGCACCACCACCGAGTTGGCCATGCAGCGCTGGCCGGCCGCGCCGAAGGCAGCGCCCAGCAGGTTGTTGATGGCCTGGTCCTTGGGCGCATCCGGCAGCACGATGCAGTGGTTCTTGGCGCCCATCATGCACTGGGCGCGCTTGCCGGCTTCGCTGGCGCGACGGTAGATGTGGGTGCCGACATGGGTGGAACCGATGAAGGAGACCGCCTTGATATCGGGATGGTCGCAGATCATGTTGGCCACGTCCGGGCCGCCATGCACCACGTTCAGCACGCCCGGGGGCAGGCCGGCCTGGTTGGCCAGCTCGACCAGGAACAGCGACGAAGTCGGATCCTGCTCGGACGGCTTCAGCACGAAGGTATTGCCGCAGGCCACCGCGATGGGGAACATGAAGCAGGGCAGCATCACCGGGAAGTTGAAGGCGGTGATGCCCGCCCCCACGCCCAGCGGCTGGTAGAGGGTGTAGACGTCGACGCCGCCGGCCACGTTCTCGGCCAGCTCGCCCAGTTGCAGGGAGGTGATCGAGCAGGCGTGCTCCACCACTTCCAGGCCGCGCATGACTTCACCTTCGGCGTCGGGCAGCGTCTTGCCGTGTTCACGGGTGATCATCTCGGCCAGCGGAGCGATGTTCTCGCGCAGCAGTTGCTGGAACTTCAGCATGATGCGCATGCGCTGCGCCAGCGAGGTATTGCGCCAGGTCTTGAAGGTTTCCTTGGCGTTGGCAACAGCGCGGTCCACCTCTGCCTTGGTGGCGAACGGTACGCGGGCCACCACTTCCTGGGTGGCCGGGTTGAGCACGTCGCGCCACTCCTGGGAGGTGGATTGCACCTTCTCGCCATTGATGTACAGGGGAACGTTGGGGATATTGGCTTGGCTCATGATGCAATTTCCATAGTGTGGGGGTGGAGATGAGGATGGCCGGGAGCCCCGCTCCCGGCCGCGAACATTACTGCTTGACCAGCGGGCAGGCGGCATCCATGGGACGGAAGGCCTGCTGGGCCGGAATCACCGACAACAGCTTCAGGTAATCCCAGGCGCCCTTGGATTCGGCCGGGGCCTTGACCTGATACAGGTACATGTCGTGGATGACGCGGCCATCCGGGCGGATCGCGGCATTGCGCATGACCGCATCCGAGATCGGGATCTCGCGCATCTTTTGCGAGACCACCTTCCAGTCAGCCGTCTTGGCCGCCGCGCGGGCCTTCAGGAAGTGATAGACGCTGGAATAGACGCCCGCCTGCACCATGGTCGGCTTGATGTTCTTGAACTGCGACTCGAAGCGCTTGGAGAAGGCGCGGGTCTGGTCGTCGTAGTCCCAGTAGAAGCCATCGGTGTAGACCAGGCCCTGGGCCGCATCCAGCCCCAGCGCATGCACGTCCGAGAGGAACACCAGCAGGGCCACCAGGCGCTGGTCCTTGCCACCGACGGCAAAGGAGCGCGCCTGCTTGATGGCGTTGACCACGTCGGTGCCGCCATCGGCCAGGCCGATCACCTGGGCCTTGGAGGCCTGCGCCTGCAGCAGGAAGGACGAGAAGTCCGAGGCGTTGAGCGGGTGGCGCACCGAGCCCACCACCGTGCCGCCATTGGCCTTGACCACGTCGGACGC